>JAHBWH010000040.1 GCA_019637115.1 Myxococcales bacterium
ACGCCGCGAGCGGCGCCCACGCCCACCCCACGCCCGGCCCTGGCCCGGTCGTTGGGGTGGGCGGGCGCGGCCGCGTCTCTCTCCATTCGCGAGCAGCCCGAACCTCGACGAGACGACCATGCGCCACGCCACGATTCGCCCCCTCGCCCTCACCCTCGCGCTCCTCGGCGCCGCCGCGCCCAGCCGCTCCGACGCGCAGGACGGCGGCGTGGAAGGGGTGAGCCAAGCCGCGATCCTCGGCAGCGACGATCGGCAGCAGTGGTACGAAGCCTCGGCTGCGGTCCAAGAGCTCGTGCAGCGCTCGACGGTGATGCTCGTGCCGGCGAACGCCGTGGGCACCTCGCCGAGCGGCGAGGCCGTGCTCCGCGGTCCGAGCCGCGCCCAGCTCGGCCTCTGCGCCGACCAGCCATATCTCTGCGAAGAGGCCGTCGGCAACTGCAGCGGCACGCTCATCGACGAGCACACCGTCATCACGGCGGGCCACTGCTTGCACGAGGTAATCCGCTCGGGAGAGCGCCCCTGCAACAGTCTCGCCGTCGTCTTCAACTACCGCATGGAAGGCCCCGACCAGCGCGCGCAGATCCTCACCGAACGCGACGTCTACTATTGCCACGAGGTGCTCGCGGCCTACTTCGACGAGCGAGACTCGCGCACCGTCGGCGACTTCGCGGTCTTCACCATCAAGCGTGACCGCCGCGGCACCGCCCCCAGCCCGGTCAGCGCCCCGCACACGCCCGCCCCGCTGATGCGCTCGCGGCCACGCGCGGGCACCTCGCTCCACGTCGTCGGCCACCCGCAGGGGCTCCCCGTCAAGATCAGCCCCGGCGCCTTCACGCTCGGCAGCAACGTGAACTTCTACTCCGACGCCGACATCTTCGGCGGCAACTCCGGCGGCGGGACGTTCTTCGTCGAGGGCGGGCAGCTGGCGCTCGCCGGGGTCATCGCGTTCGCGCCCTTCAACTGCCTCAACGCGCCGCATCGCAAGGGCTATTGCTACGACGCCCGCGACGGCTGCTTCCGAGAGGACGTCCTCCCGCACGCCCGCAACCGCGTGAACACGCACTTCTGGGTCGAGCCGATCCTCGAGGCGGTCTGCGACTCGTCGCACCGCTACCACGTGACGACGCGGCCCTCTCGCCTGTGCGGCACCAGCGGCGCGCACCCGCCGAGCCCTCCGCAGGGCGGCTCGTTCGGCAGCTCGCGAGGGTGCAGCGCGAGCGGCGGCCCCAGCGCAGACGGAGATCCCGGCGCGCTCGGGGGCTTCATCTTCCTGCTCGGCGCTGCGCTCCTGCTCGGCAGCCGCCGCGGCCCCTTGCCCGTGCGCTGCGCGTCGATGACGGCCACGGCGGCCATCGCGGGGCTCGTCGCGCTCCTCACGGGCTGCTCGCCCACGGCGGGCACGCGCTCCGACGACCCCGATCCCCGCGAGCCGGTGGAGCCGAGCCACGAGCTGCTCACCCGCGACTACGTCGCCTCTGCCCTGCTCGCGCAGTCCGCGCGCCGACCCGTGGGCCTCGACCTCGACGGGGATGGCGAGATCGACAACGCCCTCGCGGAGCTGGTCACGACCCTCGGCGAGCTCGGCTTCGACCTCCAGGATGTGCTCGACGAGACGATCGCCAGCGGCGACTACCTCCTGCTCGGCCGCTTCAGCGCGCGCAGCGAGGCGGGCATGATGCGCCTGCAGCAGGCCCGCGTGGACGGCGCGCCCGACTTCACGGGGTACGGCGTCTTCCAGGCGCTGGACGCGCCCGAGCCCTACACCCTGCGCGGCACCGTGAGCCACGCGCTCCGCGCCGCAGAGGAGCTGGTGCCCTTCGAGGCGGAGGCGAGCGCGCTGCCCCTGCGCTTCCCCTTCGGCGACGGCGCGCTCGACCTCGTCCTCCATCGCGCGCGCTTCGAGGCGGAGCTCGGCGAGCACGAGGGCCGCGCCGAGCTCGGCGGCTTGCTCACGGACGCCGACGTCACCGCGCTGCTCGAGCCGGTGGCCGCCTCGTTCACCGCGCGCGTCGCGGCGACCCCCGGGTGCCCGTCCGCCTGTGACGACCCGCTCGTGCAGATGCTGGTGCTCGCGCTCGACCGCGACCGCGACGGCCGCGTCACGGCCCGCGAGCTCCGCGACAACCCGCTGCTCGGAGGCGCGCTCGCCCCCGACGTGGACGTCGACGGCGACGGCACCCCCGACCACTTCTCGATCGGCCTGCGTGTCTTCTGGGTGCGCGCCGACGTCGAGGTCGCCGCCGGGAGCACCAGCCAAGGCCTCTCGCACGGGACGCTCCACAAGGACGCCGCGCTCGCGATGTGCCGCCCGAACCAGTGCGCCACCTCGACGACGTGCGGCGCCTGCAACAGCACCGCGACGCCCGGCTGCGGGTGGTGCGAGAGCCTCGGATGCATCGCCCTCGATCGCGCCTTGGAGTGCCGCCCGGGCGAGTGGCTGACGACCCGCTCCGCGTGCGTCGACTGCGGCGGCCTCGACGCCGAGAGCTGCTCGCGGAACGGATTCTGCGGCTGGAGCACGACGTGCAACGCGTGCATCAACGACTCCCGCTGCAGCGCGATCCCCGCCGCTTGCAGCGACCTGCGCCGCGCCCGCGGCTGCGACTGAGCTTCGGCCGCCCCGCGCCGTCGTCGGCCTTCGCTCGTCACCCGAGCGTCCGCGCCGACAGCGGCGCCGGCTTGGACACGGCAGCGTTCAGTCCGGCAGCTCGCACGCCTCGACGACCGGCAAGGCGCCTTCCTCGAAGCTCTCGTCACACACCTGCGACGCGATGACCGACTCGCAGCGGGCCCAGTCGACCTCCGCCGCCCGCTCGCTGGCGCAGCGGCGTCGGAAGAACCCGCGGCAGTCCCCCTCGGATTCGAACGAGATCGAGGAGCTCTCGTCGCCATAGCGGCATCCGGCCGAGAAGTCGCACTCGCACATCCGCTGGCAGAGCACGTCGGTCGCGTCCTCGCACAGCGATCCGCTGCTCCCACAAGCCGCCAACGCGCTCGCGGTGAAGGTCACCCACGTGCTCAACCATCGCATGGGCGGACTCTACCTCTCTCGCCGACGCAGGCCCAAGCCTCGTGCGCTCCCGCGCAGCCCGCGCCGTCCAGCGCCGCTTCGAGCTCGCGCGTCGCTCGGCGCTGCCATGGTCAGGCCGCGCGAGGTCGCGCGCGTGTCGCGTCTCCGTCGCCGCTTGTCATCGTCGCCGGCGCTGGCATCCTCGCGCGCCATGACCAAGCTCCGCGCGTCCAAGCTCTACGCCCCCGTCCCCGGCTTCCGCTTCGCGGCCTTGGCCGCGGGCATCAAGAAGAAGGAAGGCGCGCTCGACGTCGGGCTGCTCGTCGCCGACGCCGACGTCTCAACCGCGGCGGTCTTCACGAAGAACCGCGTGAAGGCCGCGCCCGTGCGCGTCGCCGCGCGACGCGTCCGCGGCGGCGTCGCGCGCGCCGTGCTGGTCAACGCCGGCAACGCCAACGCCTGCACCGGCGCCGCGGGCACCAAGGCGACGCTCGCATCGACCGCCGCGATCGCGCGAGCGCTCGGCGTCGATCCGGCGCGCGTCGTGCCGGCGTCCACCGGTGTCATCGGCGTGCCGCTCCCGGCCGAGAAGATCGAGGCGGTGGCCCCGCGCCTCGTGAAGAAGCTCTCCGAAGGCGGCGTGAGGCACTTCTCTCGCGCCATCCTCACGACCGACCGCGGCCCGAAGCTCGCGCGCGTCGACTTCGAGGTCGGCGGGCAGACGGCGACCGTCCTCGCGATCGCGAAGGGCGCGGGCATGATCCACCCGAACATGGCGACCACGCTCGCCTTCGTCGTCACCGACGCGAAGGTGAAGGCGGAGGATCTCTCGGTCGCGCTCCGCGCTGCGACCGAGCTCACCTTCAACCGCATCAGCGTCGACGGCGACACGAGCACCAACGACGCCATCGTCGCGATGGCCTCCGGCGCCACCGGCGCCACCCTCCGAGGCGCGAGCCTCGCCGTCTTCCAGCGGGCGTTGGAGGAGGCGCTCGAGGGGGTCGCCCTCCAGATCGTCGCGGACGGCGAGGGCGCCGAGCACGTCGCGAAGATCGTCGTCGAGGGCGCGACGAGCGACCGCGCCGCGCTCCAGATCGCCCGCACGATGGCGACCTCGTCGCTCGTGAAGACGGCCATGCACGGACAGGACCCGAACTGGGGTCGCCTGCTCGCCGCCGCGGGTCGCAGCGGGGCGCGCTTCGATCCGGAGCGCGCCGAGGTGCGGCTCGGCGAGGTCGTGGTCTTCCGCGACGGCCTGACGACGATGGACGCCGCGACTGAGGCGCGCGCGGCGAAGGTGATGGCGAAGGCTCGCTACGAGATCGGCCTGCGGCTGCGAGAGGGCTCGGGCAGCGCGTTCTACTGGACGTGCGACCTCGGCCACGAGTACGTCCGCATCAACGCCGACTATCGGAGCTGACGATCGGAGCTGGCGATCGACACGCGCCCGCGGCCCCGGCGCGGACGCTCGCCAGGGCCGGGTAGTCGCTCACGCGGCTCTCGACTCGAAGAGGGACCAGGCAGGACTCAACGAAGATTTCCACGTCGGACGAGGCGCGGTCGCTTGCCCGCGCGCGGTGAGCCGCGCTATCGGAGGCAGGATGCGCTCCGCACGACCCCTCTTCGTCTCGACCCTCCTCACCCTCGCGTGCACACCGAACCTCTCGAACGGGACGTGCGGCGACGGCGTGCTCGACCCGACGGAGGAGTGCGACGACGGCAACACGGAGAGCGGCGACGGCTGCTCCGCGTTCTGCGTCGCCGAGGGAGAAGGTGGCAGCGTCTTCGACCCGGCGCATCGCCACCACGAGCACCTCTCCCGGATGCCCTCGGCGGCCCCGGGCAGCGACACGGAGGAGTTCGGCTCGTTCCGCATCAAGTGCGCGTTCTCGCACCTCAACTACGACGACCCGCTCGTCTATCCGGGCCAACCCGGCGCCGCGCATCTGCACACCTACGTCGGCAACGTCGACATCGACCACTCGACCACGGCGGAGTCGATCCACCGCGCGTCCGGCTCGACGTGCCAAGGCGGCCCGCTCAACCTCTCGGGCTATTGGGTGCCTACGCTCATGCGGCCGCACTACGCGCGCGGCGCGGACGGCACCTACCTCCGCGACGCCGCAGGCCAGCCGATCCCGACCGGCGAGTGGATGGTGATCTACCCCGTGGATACGTACCGCCTCGACGCGGACGGCGTCGCGCTGCGCGACGGGCGGGGGCGGCCGATCTTCAACGACAACCTCGGCCCGGACATCTACTACAAGCGCATCCTCGAGGGCTCGGAGGTGCGACCGCCGCCTGCGGGCCTCGCCATGATCGCGGGCGACCCGAACGCGACCCCGAGCCGGCCGCAGGCGGGCCACGTGATGCGGTGGAACTGCCACGACGAGCTCGGCCGCGGCGAGCGCACCGACTCACAGAACCGGACCATCCCCCGCTGCCGCCCCAACCCCGATCCGGCGCGGATCGACCGCCTCCACTTCGGCCTCTTCTTCCCGCCCTGCTGGGACGGCGAGAACCTCTCGGCGCCCGACCACCGCTCCCACATGGCCTACATCGAGTACCACGAGCCCACGCGGACGTTCCGCTGCCCTCCCTCGCACCCGGTCGTGCTGCCCCAGGTCAGCTATCAATTCTTCTACCCGGTCACGGCGGACACCGTCGGCCCGACGGGTGACACCTCCGACTGGCGCCTCTCGTCGGACGCCTACGAGGTCGGGCCCGACGCCCCCGGCGGCGCCTCGGCGCACGGCGACTGGATGATGGCGTGGAACGAGGAGATCTCGGGGACGTGGACGCGGCTCTGCCTGATGGAGCGCCGACACTGCGCCAACGGTGACCTCGGCAACGGCTTCCGGCTCTCGTCCGAGCGTCCGGGCTGGGACGGCCCGGGCGACCTGGTGCCGATGCCGCATCACCCCCACCACGACCACTGAACCTGCTCCGCGAAGTCCACGCGGTCTGCCCCTGCGAGGAGGCTCAACCGCCTTCACGAGCCGCCCTCCTGGACGACAGCGAGCCCCTCTACGTGCGCTGACATGGGCCGCCGGAGTCGTCCGGCGGCCCGTGTCAGAAACTTCTCACCCGCCAACGGGCCGGGCGAAGCTCGCTGCGTGCGCCTCTTCGGTCTGACATTGCTCCTCGCGTCGCTCGCCCCCGCCGCCGCGGTCGCGTGCGAGCCCGAGGACGCGCTCACGGAGGCGGCCGCGATCCTCGCGCTCGGCGGCACCCTCGACGACGCCCATCTCGGCGAGGCGCTCCGCGAGGTCG
This sequence comes from Myxococcales bacterium, assembly GCA_019637115.1. Taxonomy (GTDB): domain Bacteria; phylum Myxococcota_A; class Polyangia; order Polyangiales; family Houyiibacteriaceae; genus JACKEH01. Next base: position 6,284 of record JAHBWH010000040.1, read on the forward strand.
GCTCGGACCTGCCGAACGTGCGCGCCGTGCGGGGCGACGACCGAACCGTGCGCGCCTCGCTCGACGCGCTCGCGCGCAACACCGACGCGCCGCTCGTCTGTGGCCGCGCGGAGGGGCCGCTCGGCGTCATCGTGCTCGTCTCGGCGCGCGGCGGCGCGCTCACGTTCGAAGAGGACGGAAGGCTGCGCGTCGCGCTCGCGCCCCACTTCCGCGAGCCGCGCGTGGTCATCGCGACCGGGGACGGCGCGACACGCGAGCGCCTCGTCGCGCCAGGTGACGCCTTCCGACTCCCCGCCGGCCTCCCGCGCCCCATCCACGTGCAGCTGGTCGCGACCGGACCCGCGGGTCCCCGCCCCGTCGCCGAGCGCCGCCTCGGGGACGGCGATCCGATCTTCGACGCGGGCTCGCTCGACGGCGCCCTCGTCGCGCGCGTCGCGCGCGTCCGCGAGGCGGTCGAGGTCCGCGAACTGCGTGACAACCGCATCCTGACCGAGCTCGCGGAGCGCCACGCCGAGCGTGTCTGCGCGTCGGGCCAGGCACGTCACGAGGGCGAGGGCCTCGACCCCGAGGCCCGCGCCCGTCGCGCCGGCATCGTCGCGCGCCTCGTCGGCGAGGTCGTCGCGCGCGCGCGAAGCGAGGACGCCGCCTTCGAGGCGCTGATGACGAGCCCCTCGCACCGACGCGCACTGACGGACCCGCGCTTCACCGACGTCGGCGTCGGGGTGCGGCGCCGAGGCGGGACCACGTGCGTCGTCGTCGAGCTCGCGGCTTGGCCGCGTTTTCTCGGCCGGTGACCCCGCGCTCGTCGGAGATTCGGGCGGCAGCGCGAAGGTTCGCGACCACGTACGAGGCGAGGGCGACGCTGGGCCGAAGCGGTCGGCTCGTCGGTCGCGTTTCCGAGCCGTGACGCGACGGCGACGAGCGCGGATGCTAGAACGTGCTTCATGGCTTGTCGGTGGTTCGTGCTGCTGGTCTGCGGTGGCTTCGCGTGCGGCGGCGAGGCACGACCCGTGGCGCGCGACGGCGGCGTGCGCGACGCCGCGCCCTTCGACGGCGCCCTCGACGGCACCCCGCACGACGCCCCCGTCGGGCCCAACGACGCGATGCTCGATCCCGACGCCGCCTGCGCGGTCGCGACCGAGCGCGCGGTCACCGAACGCGCGCCCGTCGACATCATCTGGATGATCGACAGCTCGGTGAGCATGCGCCCCGCGATCGAGCAGGTGCAGGCGGGCCTCAACGACTTCGCCGCGCTCGTCGGCTCGCGCGACCTCGACTACCGCGTGATCATGCTGACCCTCCGCGGTCGCGGCGAGATCATGGTCAGCGGCGGCGGGCGACGTTTCCAGCTCTGCGTCCCGCCGCCCCTCGCGGGCGACGATGACTGCGGCGACGGCGAGCGTTTCTTCCACCGGCCCGTCGACGTCTACAGCACGCAGCCCTTCGAGCAGTTCCTCGGCACCCTCGGCCAGACGAACGGATACCTCGAGGGCCAGCCACACGGCGGCCCCCCTTGGCGCGATCTGTTGCGCGACGAGGCGACCAAGACCATCGTCTTCGCGTCGGACGACGACTCGCGCCTCTCGCCCGATCAGTTCGAGACCTACGCGGGCGGCCCCAACCCCTTCAACTCCCGCACCCTCGGCCCGGGCATCCTCCACGAGAGCTGGGCGGGCCTCTTCGACGGTTACACCTTCAGCGGCCTCTACGGTTGGGGCTCGGAGACCGACCCCGCCGCGCGCTGCGAGTTCCCGGACGGCACGCTCGCGGCCAGGGCAGGCGTCAACTACACGACGCTCGTCACACGCACCGGCGGCGCGCGCGCGCAGATCTGCGACGCCGCCGGGAGCTGGGCGGCGTTCCTCGACGCGATCACGACCGCCGTCGAGCGCACCTCGCGGGTCGACTGCACCATCCCGATCCCGACGCCGCCCGAGGGCGTCTTCTTCGACGCCAGCCGCATCAACGTCTTCGTCCGCGAGGGGGACGCCGCCGATCGCGTCGGCCGCGTGCCCGGCGTCGAGGGCTGCGACGGCGCGCGCGGCGGCTGGTACTACGACGACCCCTCCGCACCAACCGAGGTCGAGCTCTGCCCCGCCTCATGCGCGCGCGTCCAGGCGGCGCCCGGCGTGGAGCGTGGCGTGGAGATCCAGTTCGGCTGCCAGTCGGTCCCGATCTGAGCGGGGACGCGCTCACGTCGCTGGCGGGCGGCCCGGCGTGAAGACCCAGCGGCAGTCGGTCTGCTCGGAGCGGAGCGACGCTCGAAGGGCTCGGAGCGGAGCAACGCTCGAGGGGCTCGGAGCGGAGCGACGCTCGAGGGGCTCGGAGCGGAGCGACGCTCGAGGACCGCGCCCCCTGCGCGTCGGGGCGGCGCCCGCGTGGCCCAGGTGGCGCCGCTCAGATCATCACGAGGTCGTCTTCGTCGAGCTCTTCGAGGTTCGCCGCGTCGAGGGTGAGGCGCTGATCCAGCAGGCGCTCGTCGCCGAGGTTCTCGACGTAGTCGCGGATGGCGTCGATGGCGTCGACGAGGCGGCGGAAGAGCGCGCGATCGAGGAAGAGCACCGTGGACGCGACGCCCGCGGTGACGGTCGCCGTCGTGGGCTCGTCGTTGAGCAGGCTGATCTCGCCGAAGACGTCGCCCGGCTTCAGCGTCGCGAGCATCACCTTCTCGTCGCCGTCGCGCTTCCAGACGTCGACCTCGCCCGCCAGCAGGAGGAAGAGCCCGCGGCCCGGCTCGCCCTCGCGGATGACGTGCGTGCCGGCGGCGACGTCGTGCGCCGAGAAGCGGCGGAGCAGATCGACGCGCTGCTCGCGCTCGAGCGGGCGAAAGAGCGGCGAGGTTGCGAGCACGTTCTGGATCAGGCGCTCGCGCGTGAACTTGTCGAGCGCCGCGGCCAGGGTCGTGACCTCGGCCGACGCGGCCGCGAGCGCGTCGCGGTCGAACTCGAGCAGGTCGCAGTCTTGGGCGGCGTAGACGCTCGCCGTGCGGGGCTGCGCGCTGACGAGCGCCATCTCGCCGAAGATCGAGCCGTCGTGCAGCCGCGCGAGCTCGTGGTCCGCGCCGGTCTCGTCCGCGCGGACCACGCGGACGGTGCCTCGCACGATGACGAAGAAGCTCGTGCCGACGTCGCCCTGCTTCAGGACCGCGTCGCCGGGCCGCGTCCGCACCAGCTTGAGCGCGGCGAGGACCCGCGCGAACGCGTCGGCCGGGAGCTCGCTGAAGATGGGGATCGGCGGCAACTTCTCGGGGTAAGCGGCGATCGTGTCCATCGAGACCGCGATCTTCGCGGCCGCAGGGAGGAGCTGCTCGAGCGGCGGGGTCTGGGTGACGTCTAGATCGGCCGGGAGCTCGAGCCCCATGCTCGCGAGCGAGAGGCGCACGCCGCGACCGAGGCGTGGGCTCTCCTTGCCGTAGAGCTTCGCGAAGCTCGCGAGCAACCCCGCCTCGGGATCGAGCGCTTCGAGGATCTTCAGCGCGACGAGCGCGACCAGCGGATGGCCGGCGTTCGCGGCGTGCCGCGCGAGCGCGGTGTAGACGAGCGCCGCGGCCTGCACCTCGCCCATCGCGAGGAGGGTGTCGGCGACGCGCAACCGCGCCTCGAGGTCGTTCGGTTGGAGGCGAACGAGCAGGGCGTAAGCGTGGAGCGCGGCGGGGTACTCGGCGGCGAAGAGCTTCTGGTCTGCGTGCGCGCGGAGCTCGAGGACGGTCTGCATCGGGCGGGAGGGTACCAGGCGCGTGGGAGGGATGCGACGCGGAGCGGGGCAGGGAGCGGACTTGGACTTGGACTTGGACTGTCAGGGCACGCAGGCACGTCTTCGCGTGGCTCACGGCGGGGGAGGACACGCCGCGCCACACCGGCGCGGCGCTGATGGGGCTGTAACTTCGTGACAGCCCCATCGGCCTTGACGGTGTGGCGAGGCGTGTCCTCCCCCGCCTGTCCGTTCGATGGACCTTCGGGTCTCCCGGTGCGAGTCGCGGTCGACGGGCTCGCGGCGCTCCCGGTGCCACGAGGCGCGGACCACGGGGCTTCGCACCCGGATTCGTTCAAGCGACCTTGGAGGCTGACGCGCGCCCGGCACCTTCGGACGTTCGATGGACATCACGCCTGAAAGTTGAAAGTAGGGTCGGAGGCGAGCGCCGTCGTGAGCTGCGCGCACGACAGCGCTCGCAGGGTTCGACGTGCGTGAGGTGGCGACGTCCCGTGTCGAGCGTGCGGCGGTCGTCCGGAACAGCGAGTGGGCTTGCCCGCTCCGCGCCGAAGCGCTGCGCTCCGCAGGCGGGTGACAGGACGCGAGCACGTGAAGGGACGCGGACTTGGTCCCGGCTTCGGTTCCGTCTCCGACTCCGCAACGCTGCGTGTACGCGCGCGTGCCCGTCGTGCCCGTCCACGTCCACGTCCACGTCCACGACGTCCACGTCCACGTCCACGTGCCCGTACGTGCCCGTCCACGTCCACGTCCACGTCCACGTCCACGTCGTCCACGTCCACGTGCGCGTGCGCGTGCGCGACCAAAGATGTCCGTAGGCGTTTCGCGAGGGGTAGAGGCGCGAGAGCCCTCACCATGAAGAAACCGCGGCTTCGTCGCGCGACTCGGACTCGGCCGCAGTCTCGGTCTCGGTCTCGGACACGGACCCGGACACGGACACGGTCTCGGACACGGTCTCGGACACGGTCTCGGACACGGTCTCGGACACGGTCTCGGACACGGACCCGGACACGGACCCGGACACGGACCCGGACACGGACCCGGACACGGTCTCGGACCCGGACACGCTCGCGGCCGCCGACGCCGACGCGGCCGCCGACGCCGACGCGGCCCTACCGCCGCGGATGAAGCAGCCGGTACGTCATCGCGCCCACCCGGTCGACCAGCTCCAGCGCATGCTCGACCTGCGCGCCGTCCGCGTAGCCCCAGCGCCCGATGATGTGAAGCGCCGTCCGCGTCTCGTACGCCGACCCGAGCGCCGTCTCGAGCCGCAGCCGCCGATTGCCCGCGCGATGCCCGAGCGCTTCCGCGAGATTCAACGCGATGCTCTGCGCAGCGCGCCGCAGCTGGTCCATGAGCGAACGGTCGTGTTGCGCCACCGTGCGAATCATCGGCGCCAGCGCGTCGATGAGCTGAAGGGAGACTTCGAGGGCCTGGAGGGGGATTCGAGCCTGGGTCATGCGCCCGCCACGCGAAAGGGGCGTGACAGCTGGCGAGCGACCGAGACGCGTGATTTGGCCGGCTGGCGCGAGCCTTTCGCCCCCCGGGCAGGGCCCAGGCTCGAATCCCCCGGAGGGCCCGGCGTCGCAATCCCCGCGACGCCCCTTGGACGAGTCAGCCCCCCACTTCTCCAACTTGGCCACCTCGCGTTCGACTGCGGAGCAGTCCCGACGTCACGGGTCTCGGGTGGCGTGTCTTCGGAGATGCTCGTCTAACGAGTACGCGCACGTGGACGTGGACGTGGACGTCGCGGACGTGGACGTGGACGTGGACGATCCCCAACGCAGTCTCGGTGCCGGACACGGACACGGACGGACTCGGACGCGGACGCGGACGCGGACGCGGACGCGGACGCGGACGCGGACTCGGACGCACGCGGACGCGGACGCGGACTCGGACTCGGACGCGGACGCGGACTCGGACGCACGCGGACACGGACACGGACACGGACTCGGACTCGGACACGGACTCGGACTCGGACCCGGACCCGGACCCGGACGCGGACACGGACGCGGACTCGGACGCGGACACGGACACGGACACGGTCACGGTCACGGACGAACACGCGGAGATGTGACGATCCGTCAGCGTCCAGGTCCGCGGTGCGCGCGCGTCCAGAAACGTCCCCGCGGCAGCAGAGACGCGGAAGAGGGGTTCTTCAACGTCCTGTCCGCCGGTGTACGCTCTCCGGGCTGGGCGGCCGAGGTCGAGGATCGGCGCCGGGCGGGAGATCGTCGAGGGCGACTGGAAGTCTCGCCACGTGATGACGACCAGGCCTCAGAAGGGATTCGCATGCTTCGCCTCACGAGCACCTCCGCGCTCCTCTCACTCTTCTCGCTCCTCTGCGCTGGCCTCGCCGCGCCCGCGGCGACCGCGCAGCCGCCGAGCTTCGTCTCGTTCGAGTCGGGCCCCGTGCGACCGCTCGCGCTCTCCGCCGACGGCTCGACCCTCTACGCCTGCAACACCCCTGACGGGCGCCTCGAGATCGTGGATCTCACCGGCGCGCTCCCGCGCGTGCGCGCGAGCGTCGCCGTCGGCCTCGAGCCCGTCGCGGTCGCGGTCGAGTCGCCCGCCCGCGTCTGGGTCGTCAACCACCTCTCGGACAGCGTGTCGATCGTCGACGTGGCTGCGACGCCGCCCCGGGTCGTGCGCACGCTCCACGTCGGCGACGAGCCGCGCGACATCGTCTTCGCGGGGCCGGGCCGCCGGCGCGCCTTCGTCACCACTGCGCACCGCGGCCAGAACACCCCGTGGCCGACAGGGGAGTTCTCGACGCCAGGCGTCGGCCGCGCCGACGTCTGGGTCTTCGACGCCGACGACCTCGGCGCTTCGACGGGCACACCGCTCACCGTCGTGCGCCTCTTCGGCGACGTGCCGCGCGCGCTCGCTGCGAGCCCCGATGGCAGCCGGGTCTACGCGAGCGTCTTCCTCTCGGGGAACCGCACCACCACCATCCCAGAGGGCGCGGTCTGCGACGGCGGCCCCGAGGCGGGCCCCTGCAGCATCCGCGGCGTCACCTTTCCCGGCGGCCTTCCCGCGCCCGTCACGAACGTCGCGGGCGATCGCGGGCCGGAGGTCGGCCTCATCGTGCGTCAGGGCGCCGATGGCGTGTGGCGAGACGAGCTCGCGCGCGACTGGAGCGCCGCGGTGCGCTTCGAGCTGCCCGACCTCGACGTCTTCGAGCTCGACGCGAGCGCCGCCTCGCCCGCGCTCGTCCGCAGCTACGCGGGCGTGGGCACCGTCCTCTTCGATCTCGCCGTCAACCCCGTCACGGGGCGCGTCTACGCGGCGAGCACCGAGGCGATGAACCACGTCCGCTTCGAGGGCCACGGCCGGCACGTCGCGGCGACCGGCGGCCGCCCGGAGGGGGCGCCGCTCACGCTGCGCGGCCATCAGCACGAGGCCCGCCTGAGCGTGCTCGCCGACGGCGCGGTGACGAACCACCACCTCAACCCGCACATCGACTACCAGGCCAGCAGCTACCCGCCTGACGTGCGTCGGCGCACCCTCGCGACGCCCGTCTCGCTCGCCGTCTCGAGCGACGGCGCGACGCTCTACGTCGCCGCGCTCGGCTCCTCGGCCGTCGGCGTGCTCGACGTGGCGGCGCTGGAAGCGGGCCGCGTGGACACCTCCGCGGACCGCGTCATCCCGCTCCGCGATCCGTGGCCCGGAGGCCCCGTCGGCCTGGTGCTCGACGAGGCGCGCGGTCGCCTCTACGTCGCGACCCGCTTCGACGACGCGATCGTCACCGTCGACCTCGAGGCGCGCGCGGCCATCGGGCGCCTGCGCCTGCACTCCCCCGAGCCCGAGCACGTCGTCGCTGGCCGCCCCGCGCTCTACGACGCCTTCGCGACCTCCAGCCACGGCGAGGCCTCGTGCGGGAGCTGCCACGTCTTCGGTGACCTCGACGGACTGGCCTGGGACCTCGGCGACCCAGACGAGCTCACGATGCCCAACCCCAACCCCGTGGGGCCGATCGGCAGCAGTCAGCCCTTCTCACCGCTCAAGGGGCCGATGACCACCCAGAGCCTGCGCGGGCTCGCCGATCATGGCCCGATGCACTGGCGAGGCGACCGCACGGGTGGCCACACGGGCGGCGATCCGATGGACGAGATCGCGGCGTTCGAGGCGTTCAACGTCGCGTTCGACGGCTTGCTGGGGCGGGACGAGGGGCTCCTCACGGACGCGGAGATGCGGCGCTTCGCGCGCTTCGCGACGAGCATCCTCTACCCCCCGAACCCAATCCGCGCGCTCGACGACTCGCTCCGCGCCGACGAGGCGCGCGGCCGCCAGATCTACTTCGAGCGTGCGGCCGTCGACACCGTCACCACCTGCAACGGCTGCCACGTCCTCGATCGCGCGCGCGGCTTCTTCGGCTCCGACGGGCGCACCACCTTCGAGAACGAGCCGCAGGAGTTCAAGATCGCGCACCTGCGCAACATGTACACGAAGGTCGGCATGTTCGGCATGCCCTCGGTTCCCTTCATCGCCGAGAGCGGCGAGTTCGGCCCGCGTGGCGCGCAGGTGCGCGGCTTCGGCTACCTGCACGACGGCAGCATCGACACGCTGCTCAACTTCTTCCACGCGACCGTCTTCAACCTCTCGAACCAGGATCGCCGCGACCTCGAGGCCTTCATGATGGCCTTCGACTCGAACCTCGCGCCCATCGTCGGCCAGCAGGTCACCCTCGACGCCTCGTCGGACGCGGCCGCGCGCGATCGCGTGGCGCTGCTCGCGCAGCGCGCCTCCACGCCCTTCGTCTGGCCGGGCGGGGCCACCACGACCGAGTGCGACCTCGTGGTCCGCGGCGTGCTCGACGGCGAGGATCGCGGCTGGCTCCTCCAGGGAGGCAGCTTCCGCAGCGATCGCGCGAGCGAGCCGACGCTGACGCCCGCGGCGCTGCTCGCGCTCGCGACGGACGGCGCCGCCGTGCTGACGGCCACCTGCGTGCCGCCAGGGAGCGGCGTCCGCATGGCGCTCGATCGCGACGAGGACGGCACCTTCGACCGCGACGAGCTCGACGCTGGCGGCGATCCGGCCGACCGACCGCTGCTGGACGTGCCCACGATCCCGGTCGAAGGCGCGCCACGTCCGGACGGCGGCCTCCCCACCCGTGACGGCAGCGTCGACGATCCCGACGGTGGGACGCGCCTCGACGGAGGCGGCGGCGCGGACGCCGAGCCCGACGACGGGGGCTGCGGCTGCCGCGCGAGCGACGCGCGCGGGGTCGCGTGGCTCGGCCTCGCGACAGTCCTGCTCCTGCGCCGACGACGATCGGCGTGAGCCTCGCATCACCCGCGCGACCCTGCGCCGACGAGGATCGGCGTGCACATCGCCCTCGTGGCGCTCCAGCGCTTGCGCCGCGCTCGGCGTGAGGAGCGCGGCGCCGATCTGCTCCTCCATATGGGGGAGACGCGTCCGCCGCGGCCGATGTCGACGAGCTCCGAGCCTACCCTCTATGGGGGAGGTGCCGGCGCGTCGCATCACGTAGCCTTCGCGCGTGCCCGACCGTCTTCAGCAACGAATGATGCTCTGCAGGATCGTGGGCGCGACGCTCGCGAGCGCTTCGATGATCCTCGCAGGCTGCGGTAGTCCGAGTGACATGCGAGGAGACGCCTCCGTCGGGCGCGGTTTCGGAGAGCCCTGCGAGCACACCGACGAGTGCGCGTCGGGCCTCTGCCTGGCGACGGGGCCGAGCTCCGCGGTGTGCACGCGCGTCTGCACCAGCCACGTGGAGTGCCCCGAGGGCCCGAGCTGGGGCTGCGTGCAACCAGAGCACTTCGAGGCGCGCGTCTGCGGCTGCGCCGCCGACTCCGACGAGGAGATCTGCGGCGATGGTCGCGACAACGACTGCGACGGCCGCACTGACGACTGCCGCCTCTGCGACGGCGTGCCCGTGCCGGAGGACGACCCGCGGCACTGCGGGGCTTGCGGCGTGCGTTGCTCGGCCGATCAGCGCTGTTGGCAGGGCGCGTGCGTCTGCCGCGACGGCGACGCGCTGAACTGCGACGGCGCGTGCATCGACCCGCGGACGAGCGCCTTCCACTGCGGCGGCTGTCGGCGGGCGTGCGAAGACGCTCGAGAGTGCGTGGATGGCGTGTGCGGATGCCCGGAGGAGCGACCGGACGCTTGCCGCGTGCAGGGCTGCGTCGACTTCCAGACCGACCGCATGAACTGCGGCGGCTGCGACCAGCGCTGCCCCCTCAACCAAGAGTGCGAAGGGGCCGCCTGCGGATGCCCTGGCGGGCTGAGCTACTGCGGCACGAGCTGCATCGACACGCGCACCAGCCTCACGAACTGCGGCGCGTGCGGCAACGCTTGCCCGAGCGGCACGATGTGCACGGGCGGCGAGTGTACGTGCCCGACCGGACAGCGGCTCTGCGGAGGCCGCTGCGTCGATACGCTGAACGATCCCGCCCACTGCGGCGCGTGCGGGAACACCTGTCCGAGCACCACGAGCTGCATCAGCGGGACCTGCCGCTGCCCACGCGCCGATCACACCCTCTGCGACGGCGTGTGTGTCGCCACGAGCATCGATCCGAGCCATTGCGGCGCGTGTGGAAACACCTGCCCGCTCGGGAGCCGCTGCATCTCGGGCTCGTGCCATTGCGACGGCGACCTCTGCGGCGGGCAGTGCATCCGCACGACGAGCGACCCGTCGAACTGCGGCGGCTGCGGCAACACGTGCCGGCCGGGCGAGAGCTGCGCCAGCGGGGCCTGCCGATGTCCGTCCGGCGTCTACTGCGGCGAGCTCTGCATGCCCGCGAACGACGCCGGCAATTGCGGCGCCTGCGGCAACGTCTGCGGCACCGCGCAGTCGTGCTCGGCGGGCACCTGCCGGTGCAACACCTCGAGCCTGACCGCGTGCGGCACGTCGTGCGTCGACACGCGCACCAACGCGGCGAACTGTGGGGCCTGTGGCCGCGCCTGCCGACCCGGGGAGGTCTGCTCGGGCTCGACCTGCTCCTGCCCCACCGGGCAGACCTTCTGCGAGAGCGCCGGACGCTGCGTCGACACGCGCGTGGACGCGGAGCACTGCGGCGGCTGCGGCGTCACGTGCCGAGCGACCGAGGTCTGCGGCGTCTCGACCTGCCGCTGCCCGCTCTCGACCGAGGCGTGGTGCGATGGCTCGTGCATCGACGTGGCGTCCGATCGAGACAACTGCGGGAGCTGCGGCAACACCTGCGCGGCCGAGGCCAGCTGCGTCTCGCGCGCCTGCCGTTGCCCCGTCGCGAGCCAGACCTCGTGCGGGAGCGACGGCTGCCGCGACCTCGGCGCCGATCCCCAGCACTGCGGCGCGTGTGGCCGCGCGTGCAGCGGAGGGCAGTATTGCGCAGCGGGCACCTGCCTCTGCCCGGTCGCGAGCGCCGGCACGCCGGTCGCGGCGGACTTCCCCGTCGGCACGGACCTCCTCCGGGATTCGGTCTTCGACGGAACCCGCCTCGCGGCCGTCTACGCCTACCCAGCCGAGGGCTTCTCGGAGCCCACGCTCGCGTGGGTGGACACCTCCGGCGTCGTGGGCTCTCGATACGTGGACGCGGACCTCCACTTTCGCGATCTCATCCAGCGCATCCGGATCACGCCTTCGGCGGTCGGGTGGAACGTCCTGCTCCGGGTCGAGCGCCTCGACTTCCCGGGGCCTCGCCACGTGCTCGTCCGCTTGGCGAGCGATGGCAGCCGGATCGCGGTCGTCGGCCTGGACTCCGCGGCGGCGCCGTGGGCGGAGGCCGACCTCGCGTACGTCCCGGGGATGGGCCCGGTCGTCACCTGGATCACGGGCACACCAGCCACGGCGTTCGTCCGGCGCCTGAACGAGGACGGAAGCAACGGCGGCAGCCAGGTCGTGCTCGGCAGCGTCTCGGGCATCCCCGCGATCGCGCACGACGGCGCAGACGAGCTCGCCGTGACCGTCGCCAACGGGGCGCCCAGCCCACGCTTGCGCACCTACTTCCTATCGACCGGGCTCTCGTTGCTCGGCACGCATGACGACACGGCGGCGGTGGCGCAGCAGCAGCGCCCCCACCTCGCCGGTCGAGACGGCCGCTGGCTCGTGATGATGCGCACCTCGACCACCCAGGTGCGCGTGCTCGAAGGCGCCCGCCTCGGCGCCGCGGCGACACGGGCGATCACGCGCTTGCAGCGCTTCGACTGGGCGGAGGGAGAGCTGCTCGTGCTGAGCGGCGGCGACGACCCCTACGGCCTCGTGGGCGCGACCCGGCCGGCGCTGCGACGCCACACCCCCGATACGTCGTTCACGGCGATCGACGCTCAGCTCGACTTCTCGACCTTCCGGGTCGGGCTCGGCGTCGCGCGGGTCTCGCGCACACGCGCGCTCGCGCTCCTCGTGGGCGACGAGCTCTACGGCGTCGAGATCGAGCTCTCCGACTGCCCGCGCTGACGGCCGCTAGTCGTCACCCTCGTCGCCCTCGACGACGCGGCTGTCGAGCTCGGCCTCGAGGGCGTCCCAGAAGTCGTCCTCGTCGAAGCGACGGACGTAGCTCGCGTAGAAGGCGGGACCGATCGGCGGCGTCCGCCGCCCACCCCAGCGCCCCTCGTCGTCGCCGACGCGCTCGCGAGAGGCCTCCTCGAAGAGGACGACGAGCGCCTCGTCGTCGGCGCCGCAGGCCTTCGCCCAGACGTCGTAGCCTTGGCCCACGATCCAATCCGTGAGGTCCTCGGTCGCGTCCTCCGAGAGGCAACCGCCGAGGTCGGGCACGAGGGGTCCTTCCCACTTCGGCCGCACGTCTCCGCTCGCGTCGATGACGTCCGCGTAGCGCTTCACGAGCTCGTCCGCGTCGAGCTTCGCGACGAGCGCTTCGAAGCGGTCGGGGTCGCGCTCGCTCGACTCGAGGAGGGACCAGAGGCGCTCATAGGGTCGGGTCATGAGGGGCTTCTCCGGCAGCGACGATACCGAGCGCGTCGGCGAGAGTCGATCCGAAGTCGCGCGATCGGCGCGCCGACCAGCTCGCGTGCGCGCGGAGCACGGGCGCGCGGCCCGGCGGCCCGTCATGCTGCGGGCGGTGCCGCAGTCTGGCTCGTTCGTCTTTGGCGTATTGCTCTCGCTCGTCACCCTCGGGTACGCCGGGGTGGCCTTCGCTCTGCATCCACTGGCCCCGGACGTCGCCGCCGTCGTCCTCTACCTCGCCCTGGGCTTCGGGGTCGCCGCGCTCGCCTACCTCGCGCTCGGCCCGGGCCTCTTCGGCAAGCGGGAGGACGGATCCCGGGCCGTCTGGGGCTACGTCGTCGCGGGCCCCTTCTTCGTCGCGGTCGCCCTGGCGCGGCTCCTCCAGCGCGCGATCACCCGCGAGGCCCCCTGGGACGAGGTCGCGCCCGACCTCTATGTCGGGCGCCCCGTCACCCTGGCGGCGCTCCCCGAGCGCGCGGCGACCGTCGTCGACCTCACGGCGGAGCTGCTCGAGGCGCGCGAGGTGCGTGACGCGTGCCACTACGTCTGCCTGCCCGTCCTCGACGGCACCGCGCCCTCCCCGGAGGCGCTGGCCGAGCTCGCGCGGCGCGCGCTCGCCTCGCCGGCGCCGCATTACGTGCACTGTGCGGCGGGGCATGGACGCTCGGCGATGCTCGCCGCGGTCCTGCTCGTCGCGCGCGGGGAGGCGAGCGACGTCGGCGACGCCGAGCGCCTAATGAAGCGCGCGCGCCCGCGCGTGCGCCTGACGCGCGCCCAAGCCGAGTGCGCGCGACGAGCGCTCGCCCACCTATCCATCGGTTGAGCGCCCTTGGGTCTCTCCGAGAGGCTCGTCCGCGCGCCGAGCCGAACGGAGCGGAGCCTCCGAGAGCCGTCCGTTGTAGCCTGGGCCTCCGCCGCAGTCTGGCGCCGTCGCGGTCCCGGTCGCCGCCGCGGCCCCGGCAAGCCGCCGCGACCGCCTGCCCCATCCCCATCGCGGCCCCGGCCTTGGGAGGCGCAGATCGCCTGCCCGCTGCGTCCACGCCGTAACGCCCCCGCGCGCGGGCCGACCGTTCGCGCGAGTGTCGGGCCCACGGGCGAGGCACCCTGGCCGCCCGTCGAGGTACGCTTCGAGTCGGCCAGCGCTTCTCCTCAGGGTCTTTCGCGAGGCCCTCCACTCGGCGAAGCCGACCCCTGACGCGCGGTGGAGCATCCTTGAGCGGCGACCCCCAGACGACCCTCCCGGCGAGCGAGCCTGCGACCCACGCCGTCGCGCGTCCGCGCCTCGGGCGCATCTTCGAGCTCGTGCGGCCGTACCGCGGGCGCCTGGTCGCGGCGACGATCTTTCTCGTGCTGGGCAGCGGCATCGGGCTCATCTACCCCCGCGCCGTGCAGATCGCCGTCGACCGTGGGCTCTCCGAGGGCAACCTCGAGATGCTCGATCGGCTCGCGCTGCTCTTGACCGTCGCCTTCCTCGCGCAGGCGGTCTTCACGTGGCTGCGCCATTACCTCATGAGCTGGCTCGGCGAGCGGGCCGTGGCCGACCTTCGCCGTCGCGTGGTCGACCGCCTCGTCACCTTGCCGCCGAGCTTTTTTCATCGGCACCGCACGGGAGAGCTCGTCGGCCGCATCGCGGGCGACGTGACGATCGTCGAAGGCGTCGTCGGCACCGAGCTCAGCATGGCGCTCCGCAACCTCGTGCAGCTCGTCGGCGGCGTGGTGCTCCTCGCGCTCACCGACCCGTGGCTCACGCTCGCGATGCTCGGCGTCGTCCCGCCGCTCTCGATCGGCATGATGATCTTCGGGCGCCGGATCCGCGCGATGAGCCGCGGCGTGCAAGACGCCGCCGCCGACACACACGGCCGAGTGCAAGAGGCCCTCGGGGCGATCACGACCGTCCAGGCGTTCGGCCAAGAGCGGGCCGAGGGTGAGCGCCACGCCGTCGGCGTCGAGCGCGTCTTCACCCGCGCCCTGGGCCTCGCGCGCTGGCGCGCGACCTTCTTCGCGACCTCCTCGCTCGCGGGCTTCCTCGCCATCGGGCTCGTGGTCTGGCTCGGCGGTCGGCGAGTGGCCGCGGGTGAGCTCAGCGCGGGCGGGCTGACGGCGTTCCTCCTCTACACGACGATCGTCGCCGTCGCGCTCGCCAGCCTGACGAGCCTCTGGGGCAGCCTGCAGCGCGCCGCGGGGGCGACGCAGCGGCTCTACGAGATCATCGACACGGTCCCCGCCATCCAGAGCCCCGCCGCCCCGGCGGCGTTCCCGGACGAGCCCCGCCGGATCGCCTTCGAGGGCGTGCGCTTCGCGTACGATGCGCGCCCCGACGTGGAGGTGCTCGCCGGCGTGGACCTGCACGTCGAGCCCGGCGAGACCGTCGCCCTCGTCGGCCCGAGCGGCGCGGGCAAGACGACGCTCACGGCGCTCGTCCCGCGCTTCTTCGACGTCGACGCTGGGCGCGTCACGGTCGGCGGTGTCGACGTGCGCGAGCTGGACCTCGACGCGCTCCGCGCGCGCATCGCGATGGTCCCGCAAGACCCGGTGCTCTTCAGCGGCAGCGTCGCGGAGAACATCGCGTACGCGCGCCCCGACGCCTCGCGCGCGGACATCGAGGCGGCGGCGCGCCGCGCGAACGCACACGACTTCATCATCGGCTTCCCCGAGGGCTACGAGACGCGCTGCGGCGAGCGCGGCGTGCAGCTCAGCGGCGGCCAGCGGCAGCGCGTCGCGATCGCGCGGGCCATCCTCGCCGACCCGCAGATCCTGATCCTCGACGAGGCCACCTCGAGCCTCGACGCCGAGAGCGAGGCCGCGATCCAGGTCGCGCTCGCGGAGCTGATGAAGGGGCGGACGACCCTGGTGATCGCGCACCGCCTGAGCACGGTGCGCGACGCCGACCGCATCGTCGTCCTCGACGGCGGCCGCGTCGCCGAGGTCGGTCGCCACGACGAGCTGATGGCGAGCGACGGCGTCTACCGGAGGCTGGCGCTGCATCAGCTCGCGGCGTGAAAGCAGCACGAGAAGTCCCGTGCCCTTGCCCATGCCCGTGCCCATGCCCCCCGCCTTCGTCCCCACGAGCCCCGTACCCCGCCCTCCGACGCGCGCGTCCCCGCGAGCCCCGCACCCCGCCCTCCGACGCGTGCGTCCCTGCGAGCCCCACGCCTCGCCCTCCGACGCCCACGTTCCCCCCGAGCCCCCGCACCCCGCCCGTCGACGCGCGTCCCGAGCCCGATGCTCGTTCCACATCTCCACGGCCCTCGACGTCGCTCGACGACCTCCCCAACGGTTTCGACCGAGTCCGCCAACCGAGGAGCAAACGCAGCGGAACCCGACTACGACTCGACGATGCGCAGCGTCGGCTCCGCCGCGTCCACGCAAGCCCGGCAGATGCACGCAGTGTCGCGTTGGTCCTCGGGGATCTTTGCGAGCAGCGACCGCGGGATCGTGACCGCGAAGCACCAACACGACGCCTCGCCCCGCGCGACCTCGCAGTCGTTCTCGCCACCACAGAGGGCGCAGCGCCGCGGATCCGAGCTCATGCGTGGCCGAGGATAGCAACGGCGCTCGACGTGTCACCTCACTCACCACGGGTCGCGGCAAGGCGGCGGCGACGTCGGCCGCGCAGCAGCGACGACAGGAGCGACCGGCCGCCGCGCACCGCGACCGCTCTTCTACTGCAAAGCGGTTGCATGAGATCCCCAGGGGATCTACAAACCGCTCATGCGCTGGTGGATCGCCTGTCTCCTCTGCCTCGGGCTCGCTTGCGAGAGCGGCGGCAGCGGCGCGCGGCTCGTCGAGGTCGAGCTCGTGGCCGAGCCACGGGGGATCGACGTCCGGCACAGCGTCGTCGGCGAGTGGGAGGTCGAGCTCGAGGAGGCGAGCGTGCTCGTCGGCCCGATCTACCTCCTCGCGCCGCCCGCGACCCCCTTGATGGCGCACCTGCGGTCGCTCTTCGTCTCGACGGCTCGTGCGCACGCGGGGGACGACAACCTCGACGGCATCCGCGTCATCGGCGAGCTCCTCGATCCCGTCCCGGTGAACGCCCTGATGGACGCGCCGATCCCGCTCGGGCTCACGCTCGCCGAAGGGGTGGAGCTCGACCGCATCGTCCTCGTCCTCGACACGCCGCGGGGCGCGCACGCGGCGCCAGACTCCCCGACCCGGGGCCACCATGCCTTCGTCCGCGGCGTCGCGACCCGCGGCGACCGCACGCTGCGTTTCTCCGCCGGCCTCGACCTGCCCAACGACCGGATCGCCCGCCGCATCGAGGGGTTGCGCTTCCCCTCTCCCGTCGTGCTCGACGACGGCTCTCGCGTCGTCGTCCGCCCGAGCCCGAACGAGTGGCTCCGCCGCGTCGACTTCGACGCGCTCGCCGACGCGCTCGTCGATCTCCCGGCCGACGAGGAGGCGTACATCGAGGCGCCCAGTCAGCTCCACAACGCCTGGTACCTCGGCCTACGCAACCCCTCGTCCTGGGAGACCCAGGTCGTCGCTCGTTGAGAGGGGGCCGCTCGGCTCCGCCTCGCACGA
This sequence comes from Myxococcales bacterium, assembly GCA_019637115.1. Taxonomy (GTDB): domain Bacteria; phylum Myxococcota_A; class Polyangia; order Polyangiales; family Houyiibacteriaceae; genus JACKEH01. The sequence goes on from JAHBWH010000040.1 coordinate 23,418, forward strand.
ACCCGTTCAAGGACAGAGCGAGGCGTCGAGGCTCTCCACCCACGCGCGGAGGATCGGCAGCGCGCGCACGTCGACGACGGATCGCCCGACGGGGGGCATCGGGCCAGGGAACTCCCCGAGCGTCGCGCCGACGCGCCGGAGGATGACCGAGTCCGCGGGGTAGGCCGGATCGATGCGCATCCCCATGTCGCTCGTGCCGGGGAACTGCGTGGGGACGCAGACGGTCCGCGTCTCTTCGAGCGGCGTCGACCACCGCAGATCGAGATCGAGCCCGACCGGCGCGAAGCCCCCGGGCGTGTGGCAATGCGCGCAGTTCGCGTGCAGGTAGGCGCGCGCGCGCGCCTCGAGGGGCGCGCTCGTGTCGAAGGGCGAAGGCATCGCGCGCCCCTCGGGGAACCAGCCCTCGAGCACCCCGAGCGCCCGCAGCGCGTCGAGCTGCGCGCCCGCGCGCCCCTCGTAGCGGACGGTGGTCGCGAGCTGCGGCGCCGTCGGCCCGAGCACCGGGTTGACCCGATGACAGGTCGCGCAGGTGTCGCGGGACGGGAAGAGATAGTCGACGTCGCGGCCGTCGGAGAGGGTGAAGCGCGTGGTCTCCGCGCCGTCGAGGAGGCGCGCGTCGTCCCCCTCGACGCGGTAGGTGAAGAGCACGAAGCCCTCCGGCCCGCTCACCGAGAAGCGCACCTCGAGCGGCGCGGGTGGATCGCTCGGCTCCGCGAAGAGCTTCACCAGCACCGTGCCGAGCGGCATCGTGATCTCCCCGTTCTCCTCGATGCGCGCGACCTCGCCGGGCGGGATCGCCATCCAGCGCCGCTTGACGGTGTCGTCGGTGAAGAGCTCCGACGCGACGCCGAAGGGCACGAGCTCTGCCGTCGGGACGAGCGGCGCGATCGTCTCGAAGCAGTCCGTCTCGGAGAGCCGCGCGGGGGGCGCCTCGCCTGCGATCACGCCGGTCAGGCAGCGCTGGGTCGTTACGCGCCCGGCGGGCATGGCGCCGACCTCGGGCCACGGCTCGGAAGCTCCAGGATCGACCCCACCGCAAGCGGCGAGGAGACAGCACACGATGAGTGGTGCTCGGCGGATTTGACGATCCGTTTGCGCCGGTCCTCGGCGCCGCTCGGCGGCCCGACCGGCCTTCGGCCTATCTCCTCGAATATGCTCTGCATGTCCTTCGTCGATTCGGATCGCCGAGCGACGCCGAATCCTCGCCGGTACGGTATCGCCAACTCCGCCGAGCACCACGAGACGCTTCACGGCCGCCAGGGTATCAGGCGCACCACCCAGCGCTCCGACCTGCGCGACGTCACTCACAGCCCACGAACGGAGATGATCCAGATCATGGCGAGCCGCGAAGCTCCGCACATGGGGTAGCCTCGCATACCTCGAATGGCGTCCGTTGATCGCGGGCAACTCGGCGTCCTCTGCGCATCTTTCCGTGCATGTTCATTGCGCGCACTGCGCCGTGACGTCTATCGTCCCGGCGATGCCCCCGCCTTGGAACGTTTGGCCGTATCACCGCCCCGGATCTGCCGTGACCTTCCCCCGCGACGAGGGCTGGCATCGGCTCCTCCCGCGCCCCTTCGGCTCGATCGCCAACCCCTCGATGAGCGAGATGGAGTGGGTCTACCTCAACGCCCACGTGAAAGAGGTCGGCGGCGCAGAGCGGACCTTCATCGTCTTCGCCGCCTACTTCACGCAGGGGCTCCGTTTCCTGATCGTCCGCGCGTGGGACGCCGAGGATCGCTACCTCGGCGCGTGGACGGGGACGGCGTGGGGGCTCTTGCGCGCGTCGCCGGCGCACCTCGACCTCAGCTTCACGCACGGCGGCGGGACCGATCGCTGGGCCGCGCGGCAGACCGCTGGGGGCGCCCCCATCCCCTTCGCCTCGCGGCTCGACGCCACCGACGACGCGAAGACGTTCCACGTCCACCTCGACCTCGACTGCGTCAAGCGCCCCTACGAGGCGGGCGGGCGCGGCTATCTTCCCTTCGGCAAGAACGGCTCTTTCTACTATTACTCGCTCACCCGCTTGAACGCCGCGGGCACGCTCTCCTTGCCCACACCAGGCGGCGGAATGGAGCACGTCGAGGTGCTCGGCCTCGGTTGGTACGACCACCAATGGGGCCCCTTCTACGTGACGCCGTTCCGCAATGATCACCTCGAGCAATACGAATGGATGAGCATCCAGCTCGAGAGCGGAGACGAGCTGCTCCTGACCACGGTCTGGGAGTCCGGCGGGGAGACGCCGAGCCTCCCGGCATACGGAGGGGCGGGCCTGGTGCGCGCCGACAACACCTTCGACAAGCTCGTCGGCGCGCACCGGTGGCGGCGGACCCGCTTCTGGCGCTCCCCGCGCCAGCACGCGATCTACTCCGCGGGCTGGACCTTCGAGGCCCCCGAGTGGGGCACCTCGCTCGTCATCACGCCGCGTCACCCCGACCAGCTCACCCCCATCGTGGACGCGCCCCCGAGGACGCTCACGGGCCTCTTCAGCGTCGCCGCCTCCGGCTGGACCGGCTGGCGAGGCGACTTCTGGGAGGGGAGCTGCCACGTGACCGGCACCTTCGCGGGCGCGCCAGCGAAGGGGCTCGCGTTCGCCGAGCTCGTCAAGCGCTACGAGGATCCCAAGTTCCGCATCGAAGAGGTGCGCAACGATCCGGACCTCTGCGTGCTGATGTGGCGCGTCACCAACCCAGACGAGCAGGTCCGGCTCACCTCTCGCTTCTTCCTCGAGGAGCCCGGCGGCGCCGTCATCCTCGACACGCCGGATCTCGAGGTCCCCGTGATGGTCCTCGACGACCCCGGTCTCCCGAAGGGGCGCCCCCTCGTCGCGCGTGTCGTCGTCTCGGGCCCGGACGGCACGATCTCGGGCACCGAGACCCGTCGGATCACGCTCCGTTGATGCCCGTTGATCCATTTTGATGCCTGTGACGCCCCGCTGCTCTCTCCCGATCGCGACTGGATCGCGATCAACCGCGCCCGCAGAACCGCGACGCGACGGAAGCAAAACGTCGTGTTTCTATCGCGTTTTCAATCCATTCCACCCAATTCAACCGTCGCTTGAAATGACATTGACCTTGGGTCACCAACCTCCGAGGATGCGAGCGTGGCCAAGAAAAAGATCGTGATCCTCGGGGGTGGGTTGTCCGCGCTCTCGGCCGGCATCCACCTCCTCCAAGACGGGGGCTCCGAGAAGGTCGACGTGACCCTGCTCTGCATGGAGCATCGGCTCGGGGGCAAGGCCGCGAGCTGGCGCCTGCCGGACGGTCGGTTCATGGAGGTCGGCTTCCACGCGATCTTCGGCTACTACCGTGCGATTCAGAGGCTGCTCGCGCGCGGTGGCCACTCGGTCGACGACCCGCGCTACTTCACGACGAACGAGGGCGTCCACCTGATGTACGAAGAGGGCGCGCGGCGGGTCAACCGGCTCGACGTCCCGACCAGCCCCCACGACGTCGCCGCGCTCTTCAACGCCGGCTTCCTCCGCTACGAGGGGATGACGGCGCGCGAGAAGATCGCGGTGGGTCGGTGGATGTCGAAGGTTGGAGCGAAGCTGCTCCTGACGAAGGTCGACCCGCGCATCGACGAGCACTCGTTCACGGCCTACTGCGTTCAGACCGGCCTCGATCTAGAGCTCACTCGAAAGAGCTGGTTCCGCTACGTGCTCGACCTCGCCTTCAATTACCCGGCGGAGGGGTCGGCGTACGTCGGCATGTACGGGTTCCAGCGCCTCATGGGCCCCGAGAAGAGCCGCGTGTACTACGCGAACGGGCCGCTCAGCGAGGTCATCGTCCGGCCCATCGCGGACCTCTATCTCTCGCTCGGAGGCAAGGTCGAGTATTGCCAGAAGGTGACGCGCATCGAGCTCGACGGCGCCCGCGTGACGGAGCTCGGCACCACGCGCATGGCGATCGTCGCGCCCATCCCGGGCGTCACCGACCACGTCACGCCGACGCCGATCGGCGGCAGCTACTCCCTCGACGAGGCCCCCTACCCTGTCGGCGATCCTGCCCCGCCGGCGGGGGAGCCGGAGCGCCTCCTGCGCGACGGCGTCGACTTCGACGAGGTGATCTGCACGCTCCCGGTCGACAGCCTCCGTGCCCTGCTGCGGACCACGTCGCGCTTCGAGGAGCAGGTGCTCGACAAGCCCGAGCTCCGGAAGATCTGGGCGCTGCGGAGCGTCGCGTCGATCTCCCTTCGGGTCTGGTTCCCCGAGAAGGTGATGCCGTCCGACTACAAGACGGTGGTGATGGGGACCCCCCAGCCGACGGCCACGATCATCGACTACACGAACCGCGTGCGGGAGCTCCGCGAATCCGCGTGGGGATCGGTCGTCGAGTTCGAGGGGCAAGAGGGACTGCACGGCGAGCTCGGCGACCGAGAGCTCGTCTCCGAGATCCTCGACACCTTCCGCAGCTTGCCCTTCGTGAAGGCGTCCCGCGTCGACAAGGACGCGGTGCTGAACCAGAGCGGCGGTCATCACTACGACTTCCGTCGGAACACCGCGCACCACATGCGCTACCTCTTGATGGAGCCCGGTCATTGGGCGCATCGCCCGATGCAGGAGGCGTCTCCGTACGAGAACCTGACGTTGAGCGGCGACTGGATGGCGGGGAGTCAGCCGACCGCCAGCATGGAGGCGGCGGTGCGCACGGGCTGCGTCGCCGCGCGGCTCCTTCGCGCGCGCTACGACCTCACGGCGACCGAGAGCTGTGATGGCGGCTGAGAAGATTCGCGTTGGGGGCGCTCGCGCGTGCGACTCCTCTCATCCCGCGCGCCCGCAGGGCGAGAGCCCCCTTGGTCTCGCGTGCAGCGCGCGGGTAGGCTCGCGCTGATGGGTGCCCTCGACGCGCAGGTGAAAGGCTACTCCCTCCTCTCCTACGTCACCCCTTTGCAGCGTGAGCACCCCGCGCTCTGGGCGCGAATCGAAGGCGAGCTCGACGAGCCCTCCCGTCGCTTCTACGCCGAGCCGATCTACGCCAACACCTGGTACTCCCGGCAGCACATGCACCGGCTGATGCGCGCCTTCGAGATCGCGGTGCACGGGGATCGGACCAAGCTTCGTGAGCTCGGCCGGATGGCGGCGCACTATCAGGTCAACCTGATCTACCGCATGTTCCTCAAGTTCGCGACGCCCGCGATGGTCTTCAAGCGCGCGTCGAGCCTCTGGTCACGGCAGTCCACGGTCGGCGCGTTCAGCGTCGTCACCGAGGGCAGCCATCACCTCGTGGGCGAGCTCCAAGACCCCGACCTGCCGATGGGGCTCCCGGACGTCATGGCCGGCTGGAGCGACGCGATCATCGAGATGTTTCGCTTCACGCCCGAGCCGACGACCTGGGAGCGCGTGGCCTCCGATCGCTGGCGCTTCTTCGTTCGCTGGAAGGTCTGACGCCCGTACCCCGGGCTCGGACGCGGCGCCAGTCCGGGCGGAGTGGTACGCTCCGACCCGCATGGGCGAAGTCGAGCCGAAGGACCTGCAGCGCGAAACCGAACGCGTCCGACGGCGCATCGCGGAGCTCGACGACGGCGGACGGGGGCAAGCCGCCGTGGTCCTCGAGGCGCTCCTCCGGGCGCTACCGGGCGTGGTGATCCGCTTCGGCCCCGACCTCCGCATCCGGTTCGTCAGTCACCTCTTCCCTGGGCTCGACGAAGCCGACGTCCTCGGCGCGCACGCGCTCAGCTTCATCCCGGAGGAGGACCACGAGCGCGCCCGCGCGACGATCGAAGGTGTCCTCCGGACCGGGGAGCCCGACGGCTACCTCACCACGGGGCCGGGCCCACACGGGGAGCGACGCCGCTACCAGGTCTTCGTCTCGCCAGCGCGCGACGTGGACGGCGCGGTCGGCGGGTGCTTCGTCGCACTGGACGTCACGCAAGCGCTCGAGGGAGAGCGGGCCCTCGCCGAGAGCGAGCGGCGCCTCCGGATCGCGCTCGCCTCGACCAAGCTGGGGCTCTGGAGCTGGGATCTCACGACCGGGGAGCTGCTCTGGGACGAGGGCATGAAGCAGGTGATGGGCCGCCCCGACGGGCTCACCCTCCCAGAGTACGTCGAGGTCGCGGTGCACCCGGACGACCGCGAGAGCGTGCGGCTGGCGGGCGAGCGCGCCATGCAGTCGGGCCGATTCGAGGGCATCACGCACCGCATCGTCCGCCCAGACGGCGAGGTCCGCTGGATGCTCACCGTCGGGGAGATCGAGCAAGACGCCGACGGCAACCCCATCCGCCTGATGGGCGGCAACCTCGACATCACCGAGCAGCGCGTGCTCGAAGAGCAGCTCCGCCGGGCGCAGAAGCTCGAGTCGGTCGGGCTGCTGACCTCCGGGGTCGCGCACAACTTCAACAACATGCTGATGGCGGTCATGCCGAGCCTCGAGCTCCTGCGCGCCGTGGTCCCGCCGACGCACCTCGAGCTGCTCGACGACGCCCTCGAGGCGACCGAGCGCGCGGCGGACATGGTCCGCAAGCTGATGACCTTCGCCGGTCAGCGGCGCCCGTCCGAGGCGGCGCCGTGCGACCTGGGCGCGATCGCCGCCCGGCTCGTCGCGATGTGCGAGCGGACCTTCGACCGTCACATCCGGCTCTCGTGCGAGGCGGGCGCCGCGAGCCACTGCGTGATGGCGGTCGCGAGCGACCTCGAGCAGGCGCTCTTGAACCTCCTGCTCAATGCGCGCGACGCCGTCCTCGACTCTCGACGGGAGGCGCCGCGCATCGAGGTCCACGTGACGGGCGCGACGGAGGATCCCCGCCTCCCAGGGGTGCATCCGTTGCTCGTCCTGCGGGTGCGCGACGAGGGCGTCGGGATGAGCGCGCACGTGAAACAGCACGCTTTCGACCCCTTCTTCACGAGCAAGGACGTCGGGCGAGGGACCGGCCTCGGCCTCGCGACGACCTACGCCATCGTGCGCGACCTCGGGGGCTGCATCGAGCTCGAGTCCACCGAAGGGGTCGGCACGACCGTCACCGTCCTGCTCCCCGCCTGCCACGAGCTGCCTGTGCGCGAGGCGCCCTCCACCGTCCCCGCCAAGGTCGAGGGCCGAGTGCTCATCGTCGACGACGAGCCGGTGATCCGCCGCGTCGTCGCGCAGGTCCTCGAGGAGCAGGGGTTCGTGGTCGTGAGCGCGAGCGACGGCGCGGCGGCGTTCGCGGAGCTCGGGCGAGCCTCCTTCGACGTGATTCTGCTGGATCGATCGATGCCAGGGGCCCCCGGTAGCGCGCTGCTCGGGGACCTCCGCCGCCTCGCGCCCAGAGCCAAGATCGCGTACTTCACGGGGCAGGACGTCACCGGGGCGGAGCGACGCGAGGTGGACGCGGTGATCGCGAAGCCGGCGCGCATCGACGAGATCGTCGAGGTCGTCGGCGCCCTCGCGGCAAATGCACGCTGACGCTCTACTTCTTCTTGCCGAAGAGCTTCGAGAGCAGCCCGTCGTCGCCCTTGGGTGGCCGCTTGGACTCGACGCGCGAGGGCGGGCGCTTCGAGTCTGGCGGCGGTGGGCGGCTCGAGCTGCTCGTCCCCCGCATTCGGGCGAGGCGCACCATCCGCTGCGCCTCGACGTTCTTGGGGTAGAGATCGTGGACCTTCCGCCAGAGGGCGAAGCTCTCGCGCTCCTTGCCGGTGCGCTGCAGGAGCTCGGCCTTGGTCGTGAGCGCGCGCTCGCAGCGCTCGTCGCGCGCCAGCGCCGCGTCGAGCGCCCTCGTCGCCTCGGCGAGCATCACCTTGTCTTGCACGCCATGTTGCTTGAAGAGCACCTGCCCGCGCGCGGCGTGGTAGTCGGCCTCGTCCGGCGCGAGCGCGAGGATCTCGTCCACCAGCCGGAGGGCGCCCGCGAAGTCCCGACGCCGCAGGAGCACGTCGACCTTCTGGAACTGGAGCGCCGCCTCGAGCACCGCCTGCAGGGCCCTCTCGGCGCGCGGCGTGCCAGCGCCTCCTTGGACGTTCTTCAGGTACGTCCCGCGCTTCTCCACCTCCGCGAGCGTGTCGTGCGCTTCGGTCAGGTACCGGAAGATGCGCTCGGCGGTCAGCTTGAGCGCTTGCAGATCCGGCGCGAGCCGGTCGGGATGCCATTGCTTGACGAGCTTGAAGTACGCGGCGCGCACCTCGTCCGGTCCTGCGGTCTGGCTGACCCCCAACATCTGGAAGTAGTTCTGGTCCTCGATGGCGACCGCGCGCGCGGCGATCTCCTGCCAGCGGGCCGCGAGCTCGGGCGAGAGACCCGCCGGAGCGTCCGGGACGGGCTCTGGATCGCCCGGCCGACGGCCCCCCTCCGGGGTTCGCCGCGTCGAAGGCGAGGACGTCGGGGCCGGCGCGCGGGGCGCGGTCGACGCGCCGCTCGGCGCTCGGGCCGCTGGCGCCGTGACCTCCGCGAAGTCGTCGCTCGCGGCGGCGGCGCGCGGGGCGGGCGCCTCCGCGAACTCGTCGACCGCGGGCTTCGCCGAGGGCGAGGCGCCGGTCGCCGCGGTCCCTCCGGTGGTCACCTCCGTGAGCGATCGGCGGCCGACCTCGCCGGAGAAGATCTCGAGCTGTTTGGTGATCGCGAGCAGATAGAGCAGGCGCCGCGCGACCTTCTCGTCGACGGCGCTCGCGATGAAAGCGGGGGCCGAGCGGGGCTCGGCGCGCAGCACATCGAGCGACGCCTTCTCCTTGGGCAGGAGGTCGAAACGACCCAGCGCCTCCGAGGGCACCACCCGCAGCGGGTGCTCACCGAAGCGCGCGAGCACGGCGTCGACCACCTCGCGTCGCGCGCCACCTCGAAGGGACGCCGCGATGAGCGCGAAGGGATCCACGGCCCCTCGCACCTTGGTCTCTCCGACGAGGTCGCTCGCGTAGAACGCATAGGGCCCCGCCTTGCGCTGGAAGAGCGGCAAGAGGCCACGCTCGAGCGTGGCGGCGGGCTCGAGGAGGCGCGCGTCGATCGGCACCCCCTGCTGGAAGAGCACGCGGTCTTGGCCCGGCCGCCCATCCTCCGGCCAGAGCGCGAGCGTTCCATCGAGCGCCCGCTCCGTGATGGACAAGACCACGTGCGCGAGCGGGGTCCGGGCGAGGTCTCCTTGCGCGAGCGGCTGCGGTGCTTCGTTGCTCATGCCCAGCCGCGAGCATGCCCGACGGCGCGGGTCGGGGAAAGGGCGCGGACAGACCCCGGCGCGGATCGTCGTGCCGACCAACCTCGACCGGCCCTCCTGGAGGCGACCAGCCCTCGTCGTCCCTGCGGGCGCTCATCTCGCCGGCGCCCACCACGGCAGGGCGTGCTCAAGCGATGTCGGCGAATACGAAGCCGTCGCGCTCCACGACCTCGCCCGCGCGGACCGCGAGCGGCGCGCGAAACATCGGGCCGTCGACGACGCAGGTGTGCGCCTCGCCTCGCTCGAAGCACGGGTCGACGCCCTCGGGGAGCGCGTCGAGGAGCGCGTCGTCGTAGGTCCGTCCGGCGAAGCTCCGGTCGAGCGCGCGCGGGTCGACCGTCGAGACGATCGCCCGCAGGCCCGACCGCACCATCTCGCGCGAGAGCGCGCGGGTGTCGCGTCCCCAGAGCGGGAAGCGCGGCTCGATGCCGGTCTCTGCGAGGCGCGACTCGCGGTAGGCGCGCACGTCCTCGAGGAAGAGGTCACCGAAGACCATCGCGCCCACGCCCGCCGCACGCGCCGCCTCGCACGCGGCGCCCATCCGGGCCTCGTAGTCCTCGTTCGAGCACGGCCAGGGCAGGGGCACGACGTGCACCGGGAGCCCGACGGCGTCGGCCTGGGCCCGCAGCACGGACTCCCGCACGCCGTGCATCGCGACACGCGCGAAGGCCTCGTTCGTCGTGCAGAGGAGCCCCACGATCTCGAGCTCCTCAGACGCTCGCGCGACGTGCAGCGCCCACGCCGCGTCCTTGCCGCTCGACCAGGAGACCCACGCTCGCTTCCGCATCCGCGGACCCTGGCTCCGTCCTGGCGTCGGCGCAGGTCGACGCGTGTGTCGCCTCGTCACCGAGACCGTCTTTCCTCCGCCAGGGTCGCGTGCCAGGGTCGCGGGGTGCCGACCTCAGGGGCCTCACGGAGAACCACGATCCCGCGCATCGTCTGGCTGATCCCGCGCATCACGTGGCTGATCGCGCTGGTCGCGTCCGCCTGCGCGCGGGGAGGACCCATGCCGCACGAAGCGACCGGCCCCCTCCTGGCGAGCAACGCGGAGCGGAGCGACTACGCCGGCTCGGCGAGCTGCCAGCGCTGCCACGAGGCGATCCACGCGGCGTGGTCAGCGTCGCCGATGCACCAGATGACCCGCGAGATGGGCGCGCGCATCCGCGCCCCCTTCGGCGAGGAGCCCTTCCGCTTCGGCGACGCGCTCGTCTCCGCCGAGCGCCACGGGGAGCGCCACTACCTGCGGGTGCGGCGCCCCGGCGAGGAGCGACTCTGGCGCCTCACGCGCGTGATCGGAGGCCGGTACCGCGAGGACTATGCGGGCGTCATCGCAGGCGGCACCGAGCCCGGCGCGCGCGAGGGCACCACCGAGGTGATCCTGCCGCTCAGCTGGGTCTTCGACCCCGGCGAGTGGCGGTACAAAGGCTACTCGGTGATGGTCCGCGAGCGCCCGCCGCACGCGCTCACGACCGCGCGGGCGAAGTGGACCGAGACGTGCTCGTTCTGCCACAACACGGTGCCGCTGCTGTCGACACTCTACGACGAGCTGTCGACCGCGCGAATCGCGTATCAGGGCTCGACCCCGAGCAACCTCCTCCCCGCCGCCCGGCAGCAACGCTTCGGCGTGCCCGACGACCGCGCGCTCGCGCGCGCGGTCGGCGCCGAGCTGGCCTTCCTCGGCGCGCGGCCGCCGCCCGCGGGGGACCTCGACGCCGTGCTCGCGCACGCAGCGCGCGAGACGCGGCGGCGCTTCGACGCGGGTCACCTGGTCGAGCTCGGGATCGGTTGCGAGGCGTGCCACCACGGCTCGCGCGCGCATGTCGACGACCCGCGGATCCTCCCGAGCTACGACGTCGTGAGCCCCTTCGTCGAGACCCGCCCCGTGCCCGGCCAGCGCGAGGTCGGCCACGTCGAGGCCCAGAACCGCACGTGCGCGCGCTGCCACTCGGTGCTCTTCTCGCGGTACCGGCCGACGTGGGAGGGCGGCGATCGCCGCGGCGAGGCGGGGGGCAGCCACGTGAACTCCGGCGAGGCGCGCGACTTCTTGCTCGGCGGCTGCGCGCTCTCGATGAGCTGCACGACCTGCCACGACCCCCACGGCGTCGACGACCCGGCGCGCCTCGCCGCCTTCGCGACCCCGGCCGCGAACGGCACCTGCACGAGCTGTCACGAGGCCTACGCGAGCCCCGAAGGCCTCCGCGCCCACGCCCACCACGACCCCGAGGGCGAGGCCGGGAGCTGCGTGGCCTGCCACATGCCGCGCAAGAACCTGGGCCTCGGTTATGGGCTCACGCGCTACCACCGGATCGGCTCGCCGACCGACGCCGAGCGCGTCGAGAACGACCGGCCGCTCGAGTGCGCGCTCTGCCACGCCGACCGGAGCGTCGCGACGTTGGTGGACGACATGGAGCGCCTCTGGGGCAAGCGCTACGACCGCGCGCGCCTCGCGGCCCTCTACGGCGCCCGCGCCGCGCGGACCCCGCGAGCCGGCGCGGAGCTCCCGCTCGACCTGGACGCCGCCGCGCTCACGCTCACGCGCGGCCAGCCGCACGAGCAGGCGACCGCGATGGCGCTCCTCGGCGAGCGCGGCGACGAGCGCGCGGTCCCCCTCCTGGTCGACCAGCTCGACCACCCCTACCCGCTGCTGCGCTACGTCGCGCGCGAGGCGCTGACGACGATCCTGGGCGAGCGGCCCCCCATCGACCTGAGCCAGCCCGGCGACGCGGCCGAGCAGCAAGCGCGCGCGTGGCTCCTGACGCGCTGAGGGCGTGACCTCAGGCGTCCGCTCGCGCGGCCTCGCGCTCGCGCTGGCGACGCCGCACGTTCTCGATCGAGTCGTCGGGGATCGCGTCGATCAGCCGCCGCGTGTACGCCTCGCGCGGCTTCTCGTAGATGGCCTCGCTCGGGCCGAGCTCCACGATCTTCCCGCCGTTCATGACCGCCATCATGTCGGCCATGAACTTCACGACGCCGAGGTCGTGGCTGATGAAGACGTAGGTCAGCCCGCGCTCTTCCTGGAGATCGCGCAACAGGTTGAGCACCTGCGCCTGGACGCTCACGTCGAGAGCGGAGACGCTCTCGTCGCAGACGATGAGCTCGGGCTCGACGGCGAGCGCGCGCGCGATGCCGAGCCGCTGCCGCTGCCCGCCGCTGAACTCGTGCGGGTAGCGCCGCAAGTGGTCGCGGGAGAGCCCGACCTCCTCGAGGAGCTTCGCCGCGCGCGCCTCTCGTTCGTCCGCGGAACCGCCGATCCCGTGGATCTGCATCGCCTCGCTCAGCATCGCGACCACGCGCATGCGCGGGTTCAGCGAGCCATAGGGATCCTGGAAGACGATCTGGATGCGACGACGCCAGCGCCGCAGCGCCTCGCCGCGCAGCCCGTGGACGTCGACGCCGTCGTAGCGCACGAGGCCGCTGGTCTTGTCTTGCAGGCGCAGGATCGCGCGGCCGGTCGTGGTCTTGCCGCAGCCGCTCTCGCCGACGAGGCCGAGCGTCTGCCCGCGAAAGACGTCGAAGCTCACGCCGTCCACCGCCTTCACGTGGTCGACGACGCGGCGGAGGACGCCCTTTCGGATGGGGAACCACACCTGCAGATCACGCACCGAGAGCAGCGGCTTCGTCTCCTCGGCGACGAAGGAAGCGTCGTCGCCCGGCGTGAAGTCGGTGCCCGGCGCGTAGCCGAGCTCGACGAGCGTCGACTCCGGGTGGAGGAGCCGGCCGCGGCCACGCGACAGACGCGCCTCGTCCGAGGCGTCGCTCCGCTCGGTGATCGTGAGCGACTCTCCCTCGCCCTCGACGACCATGAAGTCGGCGATCGTGGGGAGCCGCCGCCACGGCGTGTCGAGCCGCGGGCGGCACGCGAGCAGGCCCTTCGTGTAGGGGTGCGCGGGCGCGGTGAAGATCTGCTCGACGGGGCCCGCCTCCATCAGCTTGCCCCGGAACATCACGGCGACGTCGTCGGCGATCTCGGCGATGACGCCGAGGTCGTGCGTGATGAAGAGGATGCCCATGCCCCGCTCGTCGCGGAGCTTTCGGATGAGGTCGAGGATCTGCGCCTGGATCGTCACGTCGAGCGCGGTGGTCGGCTCGTCGGCGATGAGCAGCTTGGGATCGCAGGCGAGCGCCATTGCGATCATCACGCGCTGCTTCTGGCCTCCGCTCATCTCGTGCGGGTAGCTCTCGATCCGGCGCGAAGGGTCGGGGATGCCGACCTCTTCGAAGAGCCGGATGACACGCTCACGCGCCTCGCGCTTGCTCGCCCCGAGGTGCAGCCGGATCGACTCGGCCACCTGATCGCCCACGCGGTGCACGGGGTTGAGCGAGGTGCCCGGCTCCTGGAAGATCATCGCGAGCTCCTTGCCGCGGAGCTTCTGCATCTCGTGTCGGGGGAGCTTCACCAGATCACGGCCGAGGAAGGCGATCTCGCCTCCCTCGACGCGCCCGACCAGCTCGGGCAGCAGCCGCATGATCGAGAGGCTGGTGACCGACTTGCCGGAGCCCGACTCGCCGACGACCCCGAGCGTTCGCCCGGGTCGCACCGTGAGGTCGACGCCGTCCACCGCCTTCACGACGCCCGCGTCGGTGAAGAACGAGGTCCGGAGGCCGCGGATCGCGAGGAGCGCGTCGTCTTGGGCGGAGGGGGCGGCGTTCGTCATCGCAGCGAGCCTGGTCAGTCCTGACGTGGCGCGCCAGGGTCGCTGCGGCGCGCCGCCTTCGGGACGGCCTTCTCGAAGACCAGCTCGACGCCCTCACCCGCCGCCTTGCGCAGGCCGGCCTCGAGCGCGCCGCGGACGTGGGGAGCGCCCGGCCCGAACGCGGCCTCCCCGTGGATCCTCACGACGACGCGCGCGTCGCTCGCGTCGACCAGCTCGATGTCCGCGCCGTCGGCCTGGAGCAGGGGACGCAGCACGTCCGCGATCATCGACTCCACGGCAGCTCGGTTCACGGCGGGAGCGTACACCACGTGACGCGGCGGGACGAGGCCGAAACGCCTCGAATCCCGTCGAATCCCATGCACTTGCCCCGCCTCGGGCGGGCGGGGCGCGGGGCCGTGGGGCTCGGCTCGACCGTGAGAGGCCACACGTCGAGAACGTGGCTCACGGGCGATGCTCTCACGCGAGCGGCGCGTCGGGAGCGCCAGCTCTCCTTCGACGTTGGGTCGGTGTGTGACCGACGGGAGCCCCCTTGATGCTTCGAGAGTCTTCGTGGTTTCGGCACGACTGCCGCGTATCGACCGTGGCGGGCGCGCTCTTCGCCACTCTCCTCACCGCCTGTGATTGCGGCGGCGGCGGAGGCCGGCCACCCGCAGGCGACGGCGGGGGGAGCCGCGTGGACTCCGGGCCCTGCGTGGACGGCGCGATCAGCTGCGTTGGGCGCGAGCGCTTCGTGTGCGTGGACGGGACGCCGGTCTCCCAGGAGCTCTGCGAGCGCGCGTGCTCGCCGAACATCGGCTGCACCGAGTGCCTGCCCGGCACCCTCTACTGCAGCGGGCAGGAGGTCCGCCGCTGCGGCGACGACGGGACCACGTGGGAGGTCGAGCGCGAGTGCCCCGGCTTCGAGGCGTGCAGCAACGGCGCGTGCGTCGACGCGTGCGCGCTCGCGGCCTCGGAGCGCAGCAACGTCGGCTGCATCTACTACGCGGTCGACCTCGACAACGAGTACACCACGCCGAACCTTCCGGGCATCAGCAGCACGCCGCCCGCGCAGCAGCAGTTCGCGGTCGTGCTCGCCAACCCGAGCGACGTGACGGTCCAGGCGAACGTCTTCCGCAGCGACGGGCAGCCCAACTCGCCCGCGCAGACGCTGCAGACGACGCAGCTCATCCCGCCCCAGGGCCTCGTCCGCATCGACCTCCCGGCCCGCGAGGTCGACGGAAGCACGCCGACGGTCGAGGGGCCCGGCACCCACATCTCGAACCAGGCGTACCGGATCGAGACGAACTTCCCCGTCGTCGCCTACCAGTTCAACCCGATCATCGAGAGCGCCTCGAACGACGCCTCGCTGCTCATCCCGGTGCCGGCGCTCGACACGCACTACCGGATCATCAACTGGCCGACCGCCAATCCGGTCGATGTCTTCGGCAACACGGCCGGCATCCCCGACCACTCGTACGTGACCATCGTCGGCACCGAGCCCGGCACCCGCGTCACCGTGCGGCTCGGCGGCCCGACGGTCGCGGGGACCATTCAGGGTGGCGGCACCGTCGAGGCCGGCCGCACTGGCGACACGCTCGAGTTCACGATCGGCCCCTTCGACGTCATCAACCTCGAGAGCACGGGGCTCGAGCCTGGCGCGGGCCTCGGCAGCACCCTCCGCGATCTCACGGGGACCTTGGTCACGTCGACGGCGCCCGTCGCGGTCTTCAGCGGCGGCGAGCGCGCGATCGCGCCGCGCGAGCGCACGGCGCCTGCACACCCGAGCGGCGCCCCCGAGCGCTGGTGTTGCACCGAGCACATCGAGGAGCAGGTCTTCCCGACGACCTCGTGGGGCCGCGACTTCGTCATCACGCGCAGCCCCGTCCGCAGCAACCACGCGACGTGGCGCGAGCCCGACATCCTCCGCGTGCTCGCCGACAAGAACGGGACGACGATCACGACGAACCTTCCCGCCCCGAACGACAGCTTCACGCTCAACGAGAACGAGTGGCGAGAGTTCTACGCCGACCGCTCGTTCGTGATGACCGCGTCGCAGCCGGTGAGCGTGATGCAGATGCTGGTCTCGCAGGAGTGGGTCGTGAGCTGGAAGTCGGGGCACGGCGGTGACCCCTCGATGATCCTCTTCCCGCCCTACCAGCAATACCGCGACAACTACATCTTCCTCGCGCCCGAGACCTTCTCGACCAACTACGTCGTCATCGCGGCGCCGACGGGCACCACCGTCTACCTCGACGGGCGCGACGTAGAGATCGACGAGTTCACGCGCATCTGCACCTACGAGGACGCGGGCCTCATCGAGGGCCGCCCCTACACCGCCGTCACGTGCCCGATCAGCGGCGGCGTCCACCGCGTCGACAGCTCGCAGCCGGTCGGCGTGATGGTCTACGGCTACCACAACGTCGGCAGCTACGGGTACGCCGGCGGGTCGAACCTCACGCAGATCAACCCGCTCATCTGATCGCCTCCGCGCGTTTCGACCGGGACCGCGGCGGCGCCGCGGTCCCTACACGGTCGTACCGGTCATGCAGCGTCGAGCTCGACCGCGACCGCCCGAGCGATCGTCGTCACAACCTGCGCGAGGGCGCACGGCTCAGAACGAGGAGCCGGGCTCCTTCAAGAACGCGGCCTCTTCGGGTGTCGTCTCGCGCCCGAGGATCGCGTTGCGGTGCGGGAAGCGCCCGAAGCGCGCGACGATGTCGCGGTGTTGGATCGCGAAGTCCACGTTGCCCTCGAAGGCAGCGTGGAGCGCCGCGAGCTCGCGCGCCAGCGCGACGCAGCGCTCCTGATCCTCGAGCGACTCGCTGTGCATGAAGGGCAATACGTGGAAGAGGCGCTCCTGCAGGCGCAGCGTGCTCACGTCCCCGCGCTCGAGCGCGGCGCGCGAGACCTCGAGCGCGCGCGCGTCGTGCGCGTACATCCCCGGCGTCCCGCGGAAGAGGTTCCGCGAGAGCTGATCGAGGACGATCACGTAGGCGAGCGCGCCACGCGGGGTCTGCACCCAGGCCTCGCGGCGCCCACTCGCGACCTCGGCGTGCAACGCGCCGAAGCGCTCGCGGAGCAGGTCGTCGAACGCGGGATCATGCTTCCACCAGCGCGCTTGGATCTCGCTGGCGGCGAGCCCATCCGCGTCGAGCTCACCCAACCAGAAGGAGAGGACGTCTTCGATCTCGGTCGTCATGGGGCGAGCCTCGCACGGTCGGCGCGCTCGCACGACCCCCGCACCCTCATCCGAGCGCGGCGAGGAGCGCGCCCGCGTCCACGAAGCGCTCGGCGCGGTCCTTGGCGAGCGCGCGCGCGAGGATGGGGTCGAGGCCCTCGAACCCGCGCAGCCCGGCGCGGCGCGACGCGAGCGTCGGGACCGGATCCGTCGCGTGCGCGCGCACCCACGCGAGGCGGCTGTCGGCCTCGAAGGGGGGCACGCCCGCGACGCACTCGAAGAGCAGCACGCCGGCCGAGTACACGTCGCTCGCGGCGCTCGCGGGCTCGCCGAACCAGAGCTCGGGCGGCATGTACGTCGGGGTCCCGAGCTGGGTGCCGCCGCGCGTGAGCTCCGAGTGGTCCCCCCAACGGCCCGTGTCGGTGAACTTGGCGAGGCCGAAGTCGAGCAGCTTCACGCGCCCGCCCATCATCACGAAGGCGTTGCCTGGCTTCACGTCGCGGTGCAGCACCCCGGCGCCGTGGACGGCCGCCAGCCCCTCGATCACCTGGCGCGCCAGCCCGAAGCCCTCGTGCGGCGCGATCCCGCGTGCGAGCACGGCGTCGAGCGGCTCACCGACGAGGTGCTCGACGACGAGATAGGGCACGCTCCCGTGCACCCCGAAGTCCAGGACACGCACGACCGCCGGGTGCGCGATGCCGTTGAGCGCGCGCGCCTCACGCTCGAGCCGCCGCCGCTCGTCATCGCTCGGGTTCGCGCGATCGTGCAGCAGCTTCAGGGCCACGAGCGCGCCCTCCGGAGTCCGCGCCGCCCAGACCTGCCCCGACGCCCCCTCGCCGAGCGGCCGCTCGAGGCGATAGCGCCCATCCACGATCTCGCCCTGCACGCGCGATTCATACCACGTCGCGCGTCCTCTCGTCGCGGGACCGAGGCGGGTCGGGTGCAGGTCATCAGGCGCCAACGTCGCACCGTTCGTCGCTCCGAGCTTGTCGAGGGAGGCGTGACGGGCGATCCTCGGGGCGTCGATGTCGGGGCTCCCTGCAGCATCTGGTGACTCCGCGATCGGGCGCGTCTTCGGGGGTCGGTACCGAGCCCTCCGACCGCTCGGCGAAGGCGGGATGGGCAGCGTCTACGAGGCCGAGCACCTCTCGCTCGGCCGCCACGTCGCGCTGAAGGTGCTGCGGGACGAGCACGCGAGCTCGGCCGACCTCAAGGCCCGCTTCGAGCGCGAGGCGCGCATGCTCTCGCAGCTCTCTCACCCGAACGTCATCACGGTCACGGACTTCGGCGTCGACGGCGCGCAGCCCTTCCTCGTGATGGATCTGCAGGGAGGGCGTGACCTGACCGATCTGCTCGCCGAGGGCCCGCTCCCGCCTGCGCGCGCGATCGAGCTCGCGCGACAGATCCTGCGCGGCGTCGCGCACGCGCACCGGCAGGGCCTCGTCCACCGCGACCTCAAGCCGCAGAACGTCCGCGTCGACGTGCTCGAGGACGGCTCGGACCACGCGGTCGTCCTCGACTTCGGGCTCGCGCGGACGCTCGCCTCCGACGCGACGATGACGCGCACTGGCATCGTGGTCGGCACCCCCGCGTACATGGCGCCCGAGCAGGCGAGCGGAGGTCGCGCCGACGAGCGCGCCGACGTCTACGCGATGGGCGGTGTGCTCTTCGAGCTGCTCGCCGGGCGCCGCCCCTTCCCACAGCGCGAGGCGCACGAGCTCTTGCGCGCGCACCTGCTCACCACGCCGCCGACGCTCGCCGAGGTCGCCCCTCACCTCGACGTCTCGCCGGCCCTCGACGCGCTGGTCGCGCGGTCGCTCGCGAAAGAGCCCGCCGCGCGCTTCGCGAACGCGGCCGAGATGCTCGAGGCGCTCGACCGCGTCCCGGTCCCGACGCTCCGCGGCGCGCCGATGGGCCCCCCGATCGGCGCTCCGACGGCGCCGTTCAGCGGCCACGCGGAGGACTCCGACACCGTCGCGGCGAGCCCGAGCGGACCCGCGCGCGGCGCGGCCGCGCATGGGCCGGGCGCGCCGGCGGTCGCCGTGGGCACGCCAGGCGGACCGTGGCCTGCCCGGCCTGACGCGCCGAACGTCGCCACGATCGAAACGAACGGCGCGCCCGGGGCGCCGCGCCGGTGGTGGCTCGCCGTCAGCCTCGGCGTCACGCTCCTCGCCGCGCTCGGCGCGGCCCTGCTGCTCTGGGCGAGGCCGGAGTCACCGCCCTCGATCGCCGCCCCTTCCCCGGTCGGCGCAGGTACGGCCACCGCGTCACGAGGCGCACCGACGCACGATCGAGGTGGCGCGCACGACCCCGCGCGCGCGACGACCCCTCCGCGCGATCGAGTCGCGCGCGACCAAGGGCTCGCGAACGACGGGGTCTCGAACGACGGGGTCTCGAACGACGGGGTCTCGAACGACGGGGTCTCGGACGACGGGGTCTCGGACGATGGGGTCTCGGACGACGGGGTCTCGGACGATGGAGTCTCGGACGACGCCGAGCTGGACGGCGACGCGGAAGGCCTCGAGGCCGACGCGAGCGACGACGCAGACTCGACCGAGGCGTCGAGCCTCTGGTCCGACATCCCCCTCGAGCTGCAGCCCTTCCACCAGACGCTCGCGGATGGGCAGGCGCTGACCCGCAACCAGGAGCGGCGCCTCGGCGTGCTCACGCGGCGGATGCCGAGCGACCCGCGGCCCCCGCTCCTGCTCGGGCGGCACTACGTCTCGCAGCGCTCGTTCTCGACCTCGGTGCGTTATTTCGAGCAAGCGGTCGCGCGCGCGCCGCGCGCCCTCGCGCGGGATGCGTGGGCCGTCGACTCGCTGCTGACGCTCGTGGGCTCCGAGGCCACACACCGCCAGGCCGCCCCCATCGCGCGTCGCGCGATGGGGCCGCTGATGCGCGCCGAGCTGCGCACACGCATCGCCGAGGCGGATCCCGCCGAGCGCGCCCGCCTCAGAGCCTTCGCGCGCGGAGGGCCCCCGCGGGCCGCCACCAAGAAGGGCGGTCGCCGCCGGCGACGGTGAGGAGCGCGGCAGATCGCGCCCTTTGCGCCAGCTCCAACTCTGGCGATCCGTCGGCCGGGCATACGGCCACGACGCAACCGACCGCTGAGCTGATCCGTGCGAGCACGACGTCGCCCGCGAGACCGTGCCCCCGTCGTCGTCACGTGTCCCAGTGACAGCGAGCGGCAGATCAGGTCGAGGGATCGTCGTAGATCGCGTCCACGTCGAGCGTGACGTCGATCGACGCGAGCGTCACCTGCTGGCCGGGACCGTGCTCGCGGAAGGTCCAAACGTCGCCTTCGCGACGGAAGAGCTCGATGCGCCGCTCGTCCTGCGCGACGAGCACGTACTCGCGTAGCGACTGGAGGCGACGGTAGTGCCTGAACTTCTCGCCCCGATCGCTCTGCTCGGTGGTCGGCGAGAGCACCTCGACGAGCACGATCGGGTTGGTGATCGCCTCGGGGTCGTCGGTCGCGAAGCTCGGCGGCCCACACACCACCGACACGTCCGGGTACGTCGACCGGTTGCTCGACTCGATGCGGACGCGACCGTCCGAGGGCACCACGTTGCAGGGGCACCCCTCCAGCGCGCGCCCCAACGCCACCATCACGCGACCGGACAATCTGGCGTGCTCGTACGAACCGCCGGCCATCGCGAGCACGAGCCCGTCGAGGTATTCGTGCTTCTCTTCGGAAGACGCCTCGAAGGCCAGATACTCCGCGTACGAGAGCTTGGCAGCGGGCTCGCCCATCGGGTTTCAGGGTACCGAGCGCAGGGAAGAGCGTCGAGCCATGGCCGTTCGATGCGGGCGCGTGGCACGAGGAGCGTCGGCTCGCCGAGGCGTCCTCGTGCCCCGAAGTCCCACCTCACGTACGGGGCGCCGGCCCGACGTGTCTTCGAGGCCCGATGTGGCAGGCGGCATCTGGCGGGTGCACCACCACGGGCTCGCCGCTCGTGAAGCCAGTTCGCGACCCGGTGACGCCATCACCGATCGCGCACGGCGATCCTGCGGCCGATCGTCGATGAGAAGGGCTCGCTCACCGGCTACCGCCGATGCTCCCGCCGCCGCCACGGGAGACGCTGATGCTGCCGCCCGGGTTGAGCCGCTGGAACTCCGCGCGACCTTCCTCGTCGGTCATGATGCGGAGGTGGTCACACAGGAGCTGGAAGCCCACGGCGCCGTGGTTTCCCTGGTGGAGCACCTTGAGCCCCGTCGCGACCTGACCCGTCGGACACATCTGCGCCGGCAACCACCCGTTGTTGTTGTTGCAGTTCGGGCGCCGGAACTCGGCGACGTCTTGGCCTCGGGTCGAGATCTGCCGCGTGCTCGTCGCACCAGGCGGCACCGTGCCCCAGTAGAGGCGCACGCCCTTGACGCGATCGTTGTCGGTGAGCGCGCCGCTCGAGGGGCAGACCGCGATGCCGCGGACGAAGCGCATCTCTCCCCGCGGCGCGCCCTCGTAGATGTCCGCGGTCTGCGCGTTCGCCGTCGCGTTGTGCGAGCTCCACGAGCGGAGCGTCCGCGCCGAGAAGTCCCAACCGTCGGTCTGGTGGTTCCAGTGCGGCCAAATGAAGTTCGCCCTGACCGCGCGCGGCCGGTTGTCGTACTCGGCGGTCGTCAGCGAGACGAGCGGTGCCGTCCGATCGAGCTGGATCACCGTCGTGCCGTTGCCGGTCGAACCTGCGACCGCGGACTCGAGCTGCGCGGCGTTCGGCCGCTCGAGCGAGAGCTGGTGGACCGGGGTGATTTGCGCGACCGCGATGGCCGAGACCCCCAGCGCGACGAGGGCCCACGTGGCACGCAGTCGCCACATCGACGGCTTCGTCTGCGCCCGTGAGCCTCCGCTCGGCGCGTCCGCCGCGCGCTCCCCACGGACCTGGCTGCTCTTCGACTCACTTCGATCGTACGACGACATCCGGCCTCCTCGTGCTCGATGGAACGAAGAGGATACGCCGCGAGCGAGGCCGGCATTCACACATAAGTGCTTGTCATTGCACATTTTTTCGTCGAAACATCGTCACCGGGCGCCGACGAGATGACGAACGTTCGTCATCCGTGCGCAGTGCGGCCGCTCTGCACGTCTACGGCGCTCGCCGTCACACGAACGGCCGCCTCCGCCGCCGAACGAGCCCAAGCGCGACGAGCGCCGCGAAGAGCCCGCCGGCGCCGTCCCCCGTGGCGCGACAGCCGCAGCCGCCGCCTCCGGCGTCCCCCATGCCGCCATCGCCCAGGCCCGCGTCCGGCGGGAGGCTCGGCGTGGCCACGACCCGAACGAGGATCGCCGCCTCGGCGACGCGGCCGCTGGCGTCGCGCACGCGCGCCTTGAAGCGCCGCGGTCCGAGCTCGTCGAAGGTGATCGCGCGGGGCGTGACCGCGCCGTAGCCCGTGTCCCACGAACCATCGTAGTCGTCATCCCATCGGATCTGCAGCGCGTCCCCGTCCGGGTCGCTCGCGACGGGCACGAGCTGCACCTCGGCGCCGCGCACGACCTCCGCCGGTTCGACGCGGAGCGAGAGCGTGGGCGCGCGACCAAGCCGGGTGCCGTCGAGCGCGCCCGAGGCGTCGAGTCGTCCGTAGCCGTAGTCGTCGTTCGGGACGACGCCCGTCACCGCGTCAGCCTCGGCCGTCTCGCGAAGGCGATCGAGCACGGCCTCGCCACGCAGCGGGCCACGCTCGACGAGGAGCGCGGCCACACCCGCGACGTGGGGGCCCGCGCCCGACGTGCCACCGAAGACCCAATAGGAGGCCTCGGGCGCGATGACGAAGCCGGGAGCCGAGGGGTAGAAATCGCCCGCCCCGAGGACGGACCACGGGTTGTCGGGCGCGACGATGCCCAGGCTGCCGAAGCCGTCGATGCGGGGACCGCGCGCCGAGTAGGTGCGCACGGTGCCCTCGGCGACGTCGTCGGGGCGGGCGTACCACGGGCCGTCGGCCGCGGCGTACGACGGCACCGAGCCGACGCCCAAGCAGCGGTCGGCCGTGGCGGGCGCCGCGATCGTGGAGCGATCCGTAGCGACCTCGGCGTCCCACGCCGCGCCGAGCGCGAAGCCCGAGGCGTTGTCGGAGAGGAAGGCGTCGACGCTCGCGGCGGCGGCGCCGTCGGCGCGGCGCACGCGGAGCGCCCAATCACCCGAGGGGATCTCGGCGTCGAAGCTGTAGACGACGTGATAGACGTGGTTGAAGCCGCGGCTCGTCGCGCGCTCGACGCGCCAGACGAGCGCGCCGGCCGGCGTGATGCGCGTCGGCTCCTCGAGCGGGACGTCCGCGACGGTGCCGTCGGGGAGGACGAGCGCGATCGCGACCTCGTCGCTCGTGCGATGCAGCGCCGAGATCTCGAGCTGCATGATGCCCGCCGGGACGTGGAAGGGGACGTCGCGGACGCCCGAGACCTCGACGTACGCGTGCTTGCGGGAGCCGCCGATGTTCCCGGCCGGGCAGACGTGCGTGACGCCCCGCTCGAGCGCGCTCGCGTCGATGAGCGCGGAGACCGCGTCCGAGCCGTCGAGCGCGCTGCGGGTCCAGTCGACGTACTCGTGGAGCACGACGTCGGGCTCGTGGCCGAGCACGTAGAAGAGCGGCTCGGTCTGGTCCTCGCTCACCGAGAAGGTCTGCACCATCTCGGCGAGCGGCGCGATGCCGACGGAGCGCCGGCCGACGAGCGGGACGTCGCCGACGAGGATGCCCGCGACCCCGCTGCCGTGCGCGGTGTCGGCGTAGCCGAAGAGGCCCCCCGTATAGTCGCGACGCAGCGAGGAGAGATCGACGCCGCGGCGGTACTCGTGCTGGTGCGGGAGCCCGTACTCGAGGTTCACCCAGACCGCTCGGAACTTCGAGGTGCCGAGCCGGACGAGGCGCTCTTCGGGGTCGAGCGCCCCGTCGAGGTCGAGGTCGTCCGCCACGAAGAGAGGCTCGCCGAAGGCAGGGTCGTCGTCGCCGAAGCCAGCGAGCGCGCCGAAGTCGCGCTCACCGTTGCCGTTGGTGTCGAGGTAGAGCCAGTCGACCGAGGGGTCGAAGGCGGCGCGCCGCAGCGAGCGCGTGTCCCGGCGCTCGAGGTCGACGTAGGCGATGGGGAGCGTGCGGGCGACCTCGGTCGGATCGATGACGCCGTCCCCGTCGAGGTCGATGCCGTCGACGTCGGGGGTGAAGCGGCCGTCGCCGTCGACGTCGATCCAGTCGTACCAGCCAGCGTCAGCGTGGAAGAACGCGGGGTGGAAGACGTCCGGCGCCGTGTCGATGTCGGCGATGAGCACGCCTCGGCCCATGAGCCGCTCGACGTCGCCGACGCCCCGAGCGCCCTCGAGGGCGATGCGTTCGGCGGAGCGCGCGAGCGGAGAGGGCCCCGTGGGTGCGGGGCGATGAACGCGCGCGACGATCGAGAGCGTCGCGAGCGCGCCGAGGTTCGCTGGGGAGATCCGACCCGAGACGAAGCGCCCGTGCGCGAGTGGCCGCCCGTTCACGTCTCGCACGCGGAGGCCCCGCTGCGCGAGCGCCGCGAGGGCGGAGGCGTCGACGGGTCCGTGAAGCTCGATCACGACCGGTTCGTCGAGCGAACGCAGCGAGGGGACGCCGTGGAGCCACGCCGGCGCGGGGGCGCGGCCTGCGCACGAACGAGGCTGGCGGAGCTCGCGATCAAGAGGAGAGAGAGCGCCAAGCGGTGCCAAGAGTCCATGTCGCGTCGCGAGCCAGCACGCCGCATGCCAACGCCTCTTGCGCCGAACGTACGGCGCGACGCACGCACCGGTGCGCGCGACCGCTCGGTCCGTCAATCCGCTATCGGTGTCGGGGCCTCTCCCGGCGCTTCGAACGCGCGCGCGCACCGAGAAGCGCGACGAACGCGGAGAGCGCCCACGGGGCCGGCGCGGCTCCACCCTCGGAGACTGCGCAGAGGCCACCGCCGCTCGAGCGGCCGAAGTCCGGCGGGGGCGGCAGGGCAGCCGGCGCCGGAGTCACGTCGCCCTCGTCCCCAGCGGGCCCCTGCGCCACCGGCGACGCCAGGCTCGTGACCGCGGGAGGCGGCGGGTCGAGCTTCACCTCGAGCTTCTCCTCGAGGGGCGGCGGAGGCGCGGGCGGCCAGCCCGCAGGGGCGCGCGAGCCGGGCGTGATGCCGAGCGAGGGGATGGGATCGGCGAGGACCTCGCCCGGCCAGAGATCGCGGCGCGCCTCCCACATCGACTCCGCCGTCGCGAAGCGCCGAGCGACGTTGCGTTGTTGCGCCTCGCTCGCGCAGCCGGGGTGCTCGACCACGTACTGCACGTGGAAGCCGCTCTCGCCCGAGGCCGCGTGGGTGTTGAGCGGCGCGTGTCGCCAGCGTCGCGTCATCCGGAGCGGCGTCGCGGCGCGCTGGAGCACGAGGTCGTCGCGGAGGTCGGTGCCATAACGATGGCGGATGCGGCTGACCGTCCACCGCCGACGGTCGGAGGCGTCGGTGCGCCCAGTGCTCGACGCGACCATCGCTCCGAAGGGCCTGACGTCGGCGGGTCGCACGTGGCGCCCGACCAGGTGCGCGTACTCGGCGACCGCGGCGCCGGGCGTCCGACGAAAGAGCTCGTCCGTGATCGCGTTGTAGAGCTCCGCGAACGAGCCCCGCGCGTCGCGGCGCATGCGCAGATCCGTCGGCGCCTCGACGTTGGGCCGGTTGGCGACGACGAAACGCCCCTCGGGACCACCGCGCCCTCCTCGATCGGCAGATCGCGTGTGCCGTCGGCGTGCACGAGCGCGGTGACGTCGAGGGTGGCCGCGCTCCGCTGACGCGCCTCGATCGCGCGGGCCTGATCGGGGTCGAGCGCGCCGAGCGGGCCGTGCCCGCCGGCGAAGCGGTGCGAGGCCGCGAGGTGCTCCGTCGGGACCCCGCTCGCGCTCCGGAGAGGCTCGGGGGGCATGTGGCAGCCGCGGCAGTCGACGGCGGCGACGTCGTCGAGGCGCTGCGCGTGCTGATCGCCCCACGCGGAGCCGCGCCACGCGCCGGCCTCATCCAGCCCGAAGAGGTGCGTCGTCCCACCAGTGTGGGTGCCGAGGAAGCCGCGATGACAGCTCGCGCAGAGCCCCGGCGTGCGCAGCGGCGCAGGGCTGAGGCGCGCGCGGTGCGCGGCGACCTCCGCGGGGACGTTCGGGTCGGGGATGGGGACGGACGCCGTCGAGAGCGTGTAGCTCGCGTTCCCGTCGGCGCGCGTCTCGACGATCCCGTGACAGACGAGGCAGGTCACGCCCGCGAGCGTGAGCGGGTCGTCCGGCTCGATCGGCGCGTCCATCGCGCCAGCGACGAGCATCACGGGGTCGTGGCACCCCGCACAATGCCGGCTGGCTTCGACGCCCACCTCGGCGCGGACCCGGTCGACGACCGCACGATACCAGGGGTTGTCGAACGACGAGCGCGCGTGCGCGCTGGCCGCGTGTTGGGCGGCAGCGTCACGGTGACACTCCGCGCACCGCGCGACGTCGGTGAGGAGCGCGACGTCCGCGTCCCGCTCGGCGAGCCGGGCCTGGGAGGGGGAGAGATCGACGGCCGCAGAGTCGGCCGGACTCGACCCCGTCGAGCAAGCCAACCACCACACGAACCCGATCGCACACCAGCTCCGCACGCGCCTCCCTCCGGCCATGTTGGAGACGCTCGACGCGCTCCGAGGAGCTACGACACCATGGCCGCCCGACCCCGCGTGCCTCCGAGCGAGAGAAACGTGACCACGATTCGGTCACCGGCCCGGTATCTGCGCGCCGGTCCGTTGGGCGTTCACGTCATCGCCGCGCGGGCCGCAGCGAGCCACGCCTCCGGGCGTTCATCCACGGACGCGAAGCCCGGGAAGCCCGCCCACGCGAGCGCACGTCGGAGGTGTGCGAGCAGGGTCTCGTTGGCGCCCTCCAGCGACGGATCCTCCGCATCGGCCGGCAGCCAGATCGTGAGCATGCCGCTGGAATAGCCCGCCTTGCCGAGCGCATCAGGGGCCAGGTGGAGGGCGAGCGGGGCGTCGTCGTGCTCTTCGAGCGCGTCGGCGATCACGTGCGCGGCGGGGGCGATCACCAGCGGGTCGGCGAGCCACACCGGCTCGCGCGCGCCCTTCGCGTGGAGGTCGGTCGCGCGTGCCCAATCGGGGTGATGGCCGCGGAGATCGACCGCGCCCGCCGTTCGCCAGAAGGTCGCGAGCACGGGCGGCAGCGGGAGGTGCTTCTCGAGCCGCGCGAGCGCCTTGCGATCCGCCGCGGTGGGCGCCGTCAGCGCGCGCCGGGGCTCGGCGAAGCGATAGCCCGTCGTCTTCAAGAAGGTCACGAGCCGTCGTAGCGCCGCGCCGAGGGCCTCCATCTCCGCGATCCACGCGTCCGCGTCTCGCAGCCAGATCGCGCGTCTTCGGACCGCCGGATGGAGCTGCTCGACCGTCATCGGGAGCTGGATCCCCAGTTCGAGCGACGCGCCGTGCGTACGGCGGACCGACCGGCAAAAGCAGTTATCGCTGAGCACGCTCTCTCCTCCGTGTCCGAAGTGTCGGCCGAACACACGCCAGGCGCTACGCCCGCGGCTCGCGGCGCTCGCGCCCCTCGACGATGAGGATCGGCGTCCGCCCGAGCTCCCACCGCAGGTTCGGGGCCTCGCCGCGGATGCGCAGGCGAGTGCCGCGGACGGAGCCGAGCGAAGCGCTTCCACGAATGTCGGTGCCGTCGACAGCACCGCGTCGACGAAGCCGTCGCGCGTCGGAGTCGGAAGCGCCGCGGACGCCTTCGAGTGGATCGCGTCGACGCATCCGTCATCGGCGGAGTTGTCGGCGGAAGTCCCGAACATCTGAGACGCACCTGTAGAAGACGGGAAAACTCCGACCTCGGCGTCGAGGAGCGTGTCCTCCGCATCCTCGCGAGGGGCCCGCAGCATCCGAGCGACGAGGGCGAGGCCCGACGGTCGCTCCGCGTCGGCCAGTATGGACCGGGCGTCGTCGCCCAAGGTCCCGAACATCTGAGACGACTCGGTGGGAGCCGAGAAATCTGCGCACGGAGCGCAGACATCCTCGTCGAGCGAGCCACCGTTCGCGAGCTGCCGAGAGTGCTCAGGCACCGCGTCATCCGCCGCCACGCCGGCCCACCGCGCCGCCTCGACGCCCGAGACCACCGCGACGACCGCCTCGGCGTGCGGCGCGTCGGCGAGCCGGCCGATCAAGGCGCGCAGCGAGGCGCCCGAGAGCGTGTCGCGCTCCACCCGCCAGAGCTCCTCGAGCACCTCGGGGTCGGGGGGCCTGAGCGGCCCGCGCCCGCCGAAGAGCCGCGCCGAGAGCTCGACGACCTCGATCTCCTCGCGCAGGTGTTTGTACGTCCGCTGACGCGCGCGCTCGATCCACGCCGCGACCGTCGAAGGCCGCGCGACCCGCGCGATGAGCTGCGCGACGCTGCTGCCGATGCGACCGCTGCGCACGGCGGCGTCGAGCGCGGGCAGCCGCCGCCCCTCTCGCGCGAGCATCATCCAGCCTTTCACCGCGGCCGCCGAGGTGCCGGGTCGGCCGGGACGCAGCCTGAGGGCGGGAGAAGCGGGCTTGAACGGCTCGTCGTCGGACATCATCGGACCTCGGGGTCGAGCAGCGTGCTCGACTCTGCGGAAGTCGCGTGCGGTCCGGGGTTTGGGGCGGGCTCAGCTCAGGACGTCGTCGAGGGTCGACGCGAAGAGGACCCGTTCGGTGAAGCGGTCGAGCTC
>JAHBWH010000400.1 GCA_019637115.1 Myxococcales bacterium
ATGCGTCGCGCCGGCTACGAGCCGACGAAGGAGAGCCTGGTGCAGCTCGAGAAGCTCCGTAGTGCGCTCCAGGATCTCACGCGGAACCTCGTGGGCTCGCACGGCGCGCCACTCGTGAAGCCAGCGCGCCGCCCCCCATCGAGTCGCTGACGATCCTCAACTGGTCGGTTGACTGTCCCGACTACGTTCGCTAAATGCTCAGCCACATGGTTGAGCAACGCGTGGACCCACTCAGCACCGTCTTCCGGGCGCTCGGCGATCCCACGCGTCGTGCCATGTTGCGCCGGCTCTCGAGCGGCGAGCGCACGGTCACCGAGCTCGCCGAGCCGTTCGAGATGTCGCTCGCTGCCGCGTCGAAGCACGTGCAGGTGCTCGAGCGCGCCGGGCTCGTCCTGCGAACCGTACAGGGGCGCAAGCACCATTGCCGCCTCGTGCCGGCCCGGCTGGCGCAGGCGCAGCAGTGGCTCGCCTTCTACGAGCGTTTCTGGAACGACCGGCTCGATGCGCTGAGCGCGATGTTCGTTCCGCGCGCGGCGAAGGCGGCGGGGAAGACCGAGAAGGCCGCGACGCCGGAGAGCGTGGTCGAGAGCGCGACGACCGCGGGCACGTCCAAGACGAAAACCAGGCGGGGGATTGTCCACCGGAGGCGACGATGAAGATCAACCTGACGAGCGTGTTGGTAGAGGACCAGGCGAAGGCGCTCGCCTTCTACACGGAGATCCTCGGGTTCGTGAAGAAGCACGACATCCCGATGGGAGAGCATCGGTGGCTCACCGTCGTCTCGCCGGAGAGCTCGGCGATCGAGCTTCTCCTCGAGCCGATGGGCTTCGCCCCGGCGAAGACCTACCAGAAGGCGCTCCTCGATGCGGGTATCCCCGCCACGTCCTTCGGCGTGGACGACTGCCAGAAGGAGTACGAGCGGCTCACGGCGAGAGGCGTCGTCTTCAAGCGGGAGCCGATGCAGATGGGCTCCGCCGTGTCCGCCGCGTTCGAGGACACGTGCGGCAACGTCATCGGCATCCATCAGGTCTTGTTGACGTCTGCCGACGCGAACGAGCCCTGATGATTGAGTCCGCAGAAGCCGCCTCGATCACGATCGTGCGCGTCATCGCGGCGCCGGTCGCGGCCGTGTTCGAGGCGTGGACGGACCCGGCGTGCCTGCAGCAGTGGCTCGCGCCGAACCCGTGCTCGGTCGCCGAGGCGAGCGCGGACGTGCGCCTCGGCGGGCGCTACCGCGTCGTCGCGGTCGATCCGCTCGGCAACCGGCACGTCACGACGGGCGAGTACCGCGAGCTCGTCCGCGACGTGCGGCTCGTGAAGACGTGGGTGTACGAGGGGCCGAACTACGCCGACCCCTATCCGACGCTCCTCACCGTCGACTTCCGCGAGGTCGGTCCGGCCTCGACCGAGATCTCGCTCCGACAGGACCAGCTCCTCGCGCCCGAGGATCGCGCGGGCAACCGCGAAGGCTGGCGTCTCTGCTTCGAGAAGCTCGAGGCGCTGCTCCGCCCGACGGTCTGACCGCGCCGTTGCACGCCGAAGGTGGCGTCCTCGTCGCGAGGGGCGCGGCGCCGCGGGATCAACAGCCCGCGAAGGAGCAGTACTTCTTGCGCGTCGCCGCCATGCTGTACGAGGGCTGACCGTAGCGGCCCGGCGGGAGCGACGCCCACTCGTACGAGATGCGGTTCATCGTGTTGGCGAACTCGGTCGCCGTGAGCGCGCGGCCCGTGGGGATGTTCGCGCCGCGCCGAGAGACGAGCTTCATCCCTCCGCGATCCTGGTTCGCCGGGCTGAAGCTCGAGTACCCGAGCCCCTTCCAGGTCCCCGTCAGGAACTGG
>JAHBWH010000401.1 GCA_019637115.1 Myxococcales bacterium
ACGTCGCCGACGATGCGGGCGCTCTTCTTGTACGCGGAACTCGCCGTCACCTTCTGCTCGTGCATCGAGTACAGGATTCGGCGATGGACCGGCTTGAGGCCGTCGCGGACGTCCGGGATGGCGCGTCCGATGATGACGCTCATCGCGTAGTCGAGATACGACCGGCGCATCTCGTCTTCGATGGTGACGGGGAGCTGTTGAGCCATGAGCCTCGAAGGGGTGGGGCCGCGAGAGGGCCGAAGCCGCGCCGCGTCGGGCGGCCACGTGGAGGGGCCGAACCGTACCACGCGCACGCGTGCGCGCACGCGTGCGCGGATAATTACGTGTGGTCACCGCGAGGCCACCGAGTCACGAACGCACACCTTCGACAACCTGGTTGCCAGAAGCCGAGACGAGCGCTTGAAATCTCCCGCGTTCTGGGCAGGCGCTAGATTTGCTACGCTGTTCGGCGTGCGACGCCCCCCCCGACGACGCTTCTCCCTGGCCACGATCGCCTGGCTCGGCGCGCTATCGCTCGGGATCGTAACCTCCGCAGGATGTGAGACAGGCTCGTCACCGACCCTGCCCATCCCCCCACCTTCCGCCCTCTCGAGCCCGCCCGACGCGGACGGGATCGTCACGGTGTCGGGCGGCGCGGCCATCGAAGGCGCGCTCATCTCGGTCTTCAACGAGCGGACCGAGCAAGGCGTCATCGGCGTCGCGGACGACATGGGCCAGTTCTCCGTCCGCCTCGCCGCTGACGTCGGCGACGCCCTCGCGGTGTGGCAGCGCGTCGGCACACGTGGCGGCGAGATCCTGACGGTGGTCGTTCCCCGAGAGTAGCCGGGAGCGAGTGTCCCTTCTGTCTGAGGTCGCGGCGGGTCGGGCGCTTCCGCACCGCTGCGGCACGACGACGGCGGGTGCCCCCGAGCTCGGCCCCAGATCCGGGGCGCTCAGTCGCGGCGGCGGACCACGAACGTGGTCATCTGCTCCTCGGTCTCGAAGCGCTGGCGGTAGCGCTCGGCGACCCCGCGCGCCTCGAAGGGTCCGATGCGCACGCGCCAGAAGCGCCCGCGATTCTCCACGTCCGCCTCCTGGATGAACGCGTCGTGACCGCGCGCGCGGAGCGCCTCGGCGAAGAGCTCCGCCTCCTCGGAGGTCCGGTAGCTGATCACCTGCAGCGTGTAGGGGCCTTCCCGCCCCACCTCGCCTCGCTCGCGCCGCTCGACGGCGGGCAGCGAGCTTGCCACCAGGGGATCGTGCCGGACGGCCAGGGCGAGGGCCTGCTGGTCGGGCGTCGCCGCGACGGCCGCGGGGACGTTCGCGAAGGTCGGGACGAGGGCCGCGCGGCCGACCAGGGTCGCGTGCTCGGCGGCCGCCGCCGCGAAGGTCGCCGCGACCTCCGGGCGGTCGTCGCCGAGCAACGTCCGGGGGAAGCTCAGCTCCCGTCGCTCCACGCGCTCAGGGCTTACGTCGTCGTCCTCGGTCGCGGCCGCCTCGAGCGCGAGGCCCTCGGACGCTCCCAGGGCCGCCAAGGGGTCGGCCACCGGCGAGGCCTCCGCGACGTCGGCCCCGAGCACGCTGGCCATCGCGTAGACGAGCCCCAGCGTCACGCCCCCCGCCAGCAAGAAGACCGCGCCGCGACGCGCCGTCCCCTCGTCGGGGTCCCGCTCCTGAATCTGCTCGAGGTCTCGCATCGCCGTGTCCATCGCGCCTCCGGTCGCACCCCGCGAAGGTGCGCTCATGGACTCCGATGTAGGACATCATGCGACGTGTCGTCAAAGTTTGCGCCAGCGAGGATCGAGCCGCCCCCCCGGACCCGGACCCGGACCCGGACCCGGACCCGGACCCCGACCCGG
>JAHBWH010000402.1 GCA_019637115.1 Myxococcales bacterium
AACACGAAGGCGCGCAACCTCGACGCGCGGAAGCTCATCGAGCGGCAGAACATCGCCGCCGCCGGGGGAGACGAAGACGAGGCGAAGCTCCGGCGCGCGCCCGCCGATTGGGTGCTCCTCCGCCGCCGCCCCGACGGCGAAGAGGTCGAGCTCGCGAAGAGCGTCGTCGCCTTCGACGTCGGCGCAGACGGCGTGGTCTACCTGAGCGACGGCGACGGCGTCGACCAGATCGCGCCCGACGCAAAGCCGAAGCGCCTCTCGCAGGCGCAGCGCGTCGTGGCACTCGCCGCGACGCACTGAGGCGCGCCCTCGCCCTGATCCCACGTGAAGACGGGGATCTCGAGCGGAAGTGATCGAGGTTGCTCCATTTTCGGGATGATGGCCCTTCACCCAAGCGGTGAGCTCACGG
This sequence comes from Myxococcales bacterium, assembly GCA_019637115.1. Classification (GTDB taxonomy): domain Bacteria; phylum Myxococcota_A; class Polyangia; order Polyangiales; family Houyiibacteriaceae; genus JACKEH01. The sequence continues at coordinate 410 of JAHBWH010000402.1, forward strand.
TCGCCCATTCTTCCTGCTGGGGCGGCGCCGGGGTCGGAGAGCCCTCGCGCCCGCGTCGCCCGTGCCGATCGCGAGACCATTTTCCGCGCGAGTCACGCGCCACTGGGGCTCTTTCGGTTTGCGGAGGTTGTTTCGGGCGCGTGCCCGCGCGCAGGCAGGTGATTCCCACCGGCGAGGAAGATCCTGGGCTCCTTGTGCGGGCGCGAGGTCTCCCCAACCCCGACACCGCTTCGCGGACTGCCGGTCACGTGCGTTCTCGAGTCTGAACCAGGGCTCCGCGGACAAGGGACTCGAGCGCCTCTTGGGGCGAGAGCTTCCGAGCGAGCAATTTCTCTGGCCGTGCCTGAATGCCTTCCACGACGACCGGCTCATCGACGAGGGGAAGCATCGGCTCGGGCCAAACCAGGTCGCCTACAATTCCGGCAAGACCCCGGCGCTCTCGGCATTGGGGGCGTCAACGTCGCCCTCGCGAAGACCGCGCGACCAAGAACAAGATCTCGCGCGCGACGTTGGATCACGACGCGACGGTGATCGAGAGCCACGAGCCGCAGGCGAAGGCGCACTACAAGGGCGGGCGCGGGTATCAGCCGTCGGTGATCTACTGGGTCGAAGCGGACCAAGTGCTCGGCGACGACTTTCGAGACGGCAAGGTGCCTGCGGGGATGGATAACTTGCGGCTGATATCCAGCGTGCCTCCTGCTCGCTGCCGGAAGGCATGACGGAACGCAATCTTCGCGGAGATGGCGCGCCGTACGAGGAGGTGGTGCTCAAGTGGCTGCCGACGACGAGCGCGAAGGCGGCGCCGCAGGCTTCATCGGTTTCAGCATCAGCGCCGACATGAGCAAGGAACTGTCCGCGGCATGCGGGCCCTCCCAGAAACTGCCCGTGTGTCCTGAGCGCCTTCGTCCCCACCCGCGCTCGCAGTTCGCAAAGCGGTGTCGGGGTTGGGGAGACCTCGCGCCCGCACAAGGAGCCAAGGATCTTCCTCGCCGGTGGGAATCACCTACCTGCGCGCGGGCACGCGCCCGAAACAACCTCCGCAAACCGAAAGAGCCCCAGTGGCGCGTGACTCGCGCGGAAATCACCTCGCGATCGGCACGGGCGACGCGGGCGCGAGGGCTCTCCGACCCCGGCGCCGCCCCGACAGGATGAGTCGCGCGGGGGTCATCCGACACGCAAAGCTCGTGCTGTGGGACGGGGCCGCGCGCCTGCCCTTGCTCTTCAGATCCCTTCGTCCATGCGGCGCATGCCCTCGAGGAGCAGGGCCTCGGCCGACTCGGCGACGAGGCGCTTCGGCGGGACGAAGGACGGGTCGAGGGCGAACTCGCCCTCCTGGAAGCGCACCATCGCGTAGAACGCGTCGGCGCCGGTGAGGCTGCCGAGGACCGCGTTGGCGATCGCGCC
>JAHBWH010000403.1 GCA_019637115.1 Myxococcales bacterium
CCGGCGGCGACGAGCGCATCGATCGCGGCTCGCCGCTTTCCTTCGGACGCCCGCAAGCGCCGGATCTCGGTGATGGAGCGCTCGAGGACGCGGAGGAGCGATCCTCCGTGAGCGAGCTGCTTGCGCTCGCGGTAGACCCACAAATCGAGCGGCGACATCGCCGGGCTACGGGTGCACGGCACGGTCCGGACATGGCGCGCGCCGTCGTTGGCGTGTCGAGTGCACGCCGAACTCTCGCTGACGCTCGCGTGTCTCAGCGGGCTGTTCGTCGCAGCGGGCGGAATGCCGATCTCCCGCGGAGCCCGAACCGGTCGTGATGGAGTGAGAATTCGTTGGCCAGCGAGTTCTCGGGGGCCGATTCACCGAAATTTCGGTCCGCACGACTGCACCGGTCGGGGCGAATCGCGACAGCCCACCTCTCGCTACACCCGTTCACACTGAGCTTCGGCGCACGGTGGAGCCTTCATGACACGCCGCGACGCTTCGCGGCATGCGGAGTGCACATTCTGGAGCGTCCGCGAGAGCTCCAACCGAGCGATGCGCGGGGGGAATTGTCCACAAGATGTTCGCTGCCATCAGACGGCGGCGAACGGCGCAGTCGTTCATTTTCACGGAGTCGCACACAATGTCGAAGAAAGTCCTCATCACGGGAGGTGCCGGCTTCGTCGGCTCGCACCTCGCGGACGAGCTGCTCGCCCATGGTCATACGGTTCGAGCGCTCGACAACCTCGCCCCGAGGGTTCACCAGGGCGGCGAGCGTCCCTCGTACCTCGATCCGCAGGTCGAGCTGATCGTCGGCGACGTGCGCGACGGCGCGCTCGTCGAGAAGGCGCTCGACGGAATGGACGTCGTGTTTCACCTGGCGGCTGCCGTCGGTGCGGGGGAGAGCGTCTTCGAGGTCGATCGTTGCATGTCCGCCAACAACGTCGGCACCGCGGTCTTGATGGATCGCCTCGTCCGGTCCTCGGTGGAGCGCCTCATCCTCGGGTCGAGCATGTGCGTCTACGGCGAGGGGCTCTACCGCGATCCTTCCGGCTCCGTCACCGAGACGCCGCGCCGGCGCCCGGAGCAGCTCCGCCGCGGAGAGTGGGACCCGACGTGCAACGGAGAGGTCCTCACCCCGATCGCCACGCCCGAGTCGAAGACGCCGTCGATCGAAGGGGCGGTCTACGCCGGCTCCAAGTACGACCAGGAGCGGATGTGTCTCCGCTTCGGCCGCGCGTTCGGCATCCCGACGATGGCGCTCCGATTCTTCAACGTCTTCGGGACGAGGCAGTCGCTCTCGAACCCCTACAGCGGAGACCTCGCCCGCTTCGCGTCGCGGCTCCTCGCCGGGCGCCGGCCGCTCCTCCCGGAGGACGGCGGACAGCTCCGTGACTTCGTCGACGTCCGCGAGGTGGCTTCGGCGTGTCGACTCGCCATGTCGGCCGACACTCGCCACGCGGTGATCAACGTCGGCAGCGGGCGCGCCACGTCGTTGTTCGAGATGGCGCGTCGCATGGCGGCCGTCGCGGGGAGCCCGGCGCTCGCTCCGGAGATCACCGGCAAGTTCCACATCGGTGACGTCCGGCACTGCTTCGCCGACGTCAGCCGCGCGACGCAGGCCCTCGGCCACCGCGCCGGCGGTCACCTCGACGCGGGGCTCCTCGAGCTGCTCGACTGGGTCGCGAGCCAGACGAAGCCGACGGTCGGCGACACGTTCCCGTCGTACGTGCAGCTCGAGCTGGGGCTCGCCTCATGAGCGCGGTCGTCAGCAAGGAGCTCGTGACGGGGCAAGCCGGTCCG
>JAHBWH010000404.1 GCA_019637115.1 Myxococcales bacterium
GCAGTCGCAGTCGCAGTCGCAGTCCAAGACGAACGGGAGCGGGAGCTAGATGCTGAGCCGCGTCGCCGATGCCATCTACTGGATGAGCCGCTACGTCGAGCGCGCCGAGAACGTCGCGCGCTTCGTGGACGTGAACCTCCACCTCGCGCTCGACTTCCCGGAGGGCTCGGCGCCGGGCGGCGCGCAGTGGGCGCCGCTCGTCGCCACCACGGGCGACTCCGAGCTCTTCGCGGAGCGCTACGGCGAGGCCTCGCGCGACAACGTCCTCCAGTTCTTGACCTTCGATCGCGAGAGCCCCAACTCGATCATCACGTGCCTCGCCCACGCCCGCGAGAACGCGCGCTCGGTCCGCGAGATCATCTCGTCGGAGATGTGGGAGCAGGTCAACAACGCCTACCTCATGGTGATCGAGGCCGCGAAGTCTCGAATGGCGCTCGAGCTGTCGCACGATTTCTTCACCCAGGTGAAGCAGGCGTCGCACCTCTTCGTCGGCACGACCTACCTCACGATGAGCCACACGGAGGCGTGGCACTTCGGCCGCCTCGGTCGCCTCCTCGAGCGCGCGGACAAGACGTCGCGCATCCTCGACGTGAAGTACTTCCTCCTCCTCCCCCAGCCGACCGACGTGGGCTCGACGCTCGACGCGCTGCACTGGGGCGCGCTCCTGCGCTCGGCGAGCGCGTTCGAGATGTACCTGAAGCGCCACGGCGGCATCACGCCGACGCGGGTCGTCGAGTACCTCATGCTCGATCGCAAGTTCCCGCGCTCGGTCCGCTACTGCCTCAGCAAGGCCGAGCGCTCGCTCCACGCGATCACGGGCGCCTCGCTCGGCACGTGGACGAACGGCGCGGAGCGCGAGCTCGGACGCCTCAACGCGGAGCTGTCGTACGCCGACACCAAGGAGATCGTGGCCCGCGGACTCCACGAGTACATCGACGACCTGCAGCAGCGCCTCAACTATGTCAGCCAGTCGGTGTACGAGACGTTCTTCGCGATGAAGCCCGTGGAGACCGAGGAGCCGGAGATCCGCACGCTCCCGCCGCTGTCGACGACGCGCCTCTGATCGCGCGAGGCGCGCGCGGAACATTCTGCTCAGCGCGTCAGCGCCAGCGGATGGGCGTCGACGCTTGCACGATCCCCGGCGACAGGTTCCCCGACGGGCCTTCGTAGGTCGGCTCCTGGCGGAAGACGAAGTAGCCGCCGATCGCAAGCCCGCTCGTCGCGAGCACGCCACCCGCGATCCATGCCCAGGTCGGAAGGCGCGTCGACTCCGGCTCGAGGGTGACCGCGATCTCGCGCGTCTGATCGTCGGAGACGAGGATCTCCGTCTGATACGGACGCATGTTCGGCGCCGTCACGCGCAGCGTGTGGCCGCCGCTCGGGAGTGGCCCCGACCACGAGCCCGTCCCGAGCAGCTTGCCGTCGACGGAGATCGCGTCGCGCGCACCGGCGCTCACGACGACACGTCCTTCGTGCACGACCTTCGTGAGGACGAGATCGACCACGACCTCGGGACCTCCCGTGGTCGCGATCTCCTTCGTGGCGTCACGGAATCCGGCCTTGCGCGCGCGAAGCTTCCGCGTCCCGAGATCGATCACGAACGGCTCGACGGGGCTCGTTCCCACGACCTCGTCGTCGACCGACACCTCGGCACCAGGCTCCGACACCGTCACCCGAAGCTTGGTGGTGAGCTGCTCCATCACTCGAATGAGCTCGTTCGCCTCGGCGCGCTCTCCGTCACTGACGCGTCCCGTGGTGTCAGCGACGTAAGCCCGCAGGA
>JAHBWH010000405.1 GCA_019637115.1 Myxococcales bacterium
AGCGGGGTGATGTCCTTGAAGACGATCCCCTTCGACGGAAAATCGGGGATGTCGCGGATCTTCGACTTGGCGTAGGCGAGCGTCTCGGCGGAGAGCATGCGCGCGATCTAGCCCATCTCGCCGGCGACGTCGAACGCGCGCGTCGAGCCTCGGGCGCGCGCTCAGATACCCGCGATCTTCTCGAGGAGCTGCTCGGCGAGGCCGTCGTCGTTCGCGCGCGTGAGGTCGAGGATGAGCGGTGTCACCGAGGCCGCGCCCTCGTCGTACGCGTCGGTGTCGGTGCCGGGCTCCGGATCGTGATGGACGCCGGGTCCGCCGAGCCACATGTACTCGCGCCCGCGCGGATCGAGCCGGACGTCGATCACCTCTTCGTAGACGCGCGCGCCGAGCCGGGTGCGGCGGATCTCGCCGTTCCACGCCTGCGGAAAGTTGAGGTTCAGGAGCGGCGTGCTCCGCGACACCGACGGACCGGGGCGCGGCACGGCCGTGTCCTTCGTCGCGTCGAACAGAGCGCGAGCGAGGAGCGACGTGCGCTCGGCGAACCGTGGGAGCTCGCCCTTCGGATGAGCGCTCGAGGCGATCGCGGGGATGCCGCGGAGCGCGCCCTCGCGGGCGGCCGCGACGGTGCCCGAGTAGAACGCGTCCTGGCCGAGGTTGAGGCCGCGGTTGATGCCCGAGCAGACGAGGTCGGGCCATCGCGGCAAGAAGCGCGTGCCGGCGTGGAGCGCGACGTAGACGCAGTCGGCGGGGGTCCCGTCGATCGCGAAGACGTTCTTCTCGACGGCGCGCGCGCGGAGCGGATGATGCAGGCTCAGCGAGTGGCTGCTCGCGCTCTGCTCGCTCTCGGGCGCCACCATGACCACGTCGGCCCACGAGGAGAGCGCGTCGAAGAGCGCGCGGATCCCGCGGCTGGCGTAGCCGTCGTCGTTGGAGAGGAGCACGAGCGGACGCTTCGCGGTCTGGACGGGCGGAGCGAGGGCGGCGGGATCGAGCTCGGCGGGCACGGCGCGAACGCTAGCACCGATCGGCCGGGTTGTTCGGCGCTCGCGCGGCCGCGCTCCCGTCCCGGCGAGGCGTCCCCGCTCGAGCGGGATCGGCTAGAGTGCGCGCCATGAAGCACGTCACCTCGAGCCCTGCACTCGCCGCCACGGCCCTCGTCGCTTCGCTCGCGGCGTCGTGCGCGGAGCCGCCGCGGCCGGTGATCCCGCCGGTAACGACGGCGTCCCCGCCGCACACGATCCTGGAGTCGCCCTCCGAGAAGGGTACGAGGCTCATGACTCGAAAGACCGACGCTGTCGACACGCTCCACGGGGTGAAGGTCCCCGATCCCTATCGATGGCTCGAGGACAGCGACTCCGCGGAGGTGAAGTCCTGGACGGACGCGCAGAACGCACACACCCGCAAGGTCCTCGACGCGATCCCGGGGCGCGAGGCGCTCAAGGGTGAGGTGACGGAGCTGCTCCAGATCGGCTACGTGTCCGGCCCGGCGATCCGCGGGAGCAAGGGCGCGCTCCGCTACTTCCACACGAAGCGCGAGGGCGCGCAGAACCAGCCGACGCTCTGGGTCCGCGACGGCCACGCCGGCAAGGACCGCGCGCTGATCGACGTCGCGTCGCTCTCGGAGGACGGCACGACGGCGCTCGACTGGTGGTACCCGTCGTGGGACGGCCGGCTGGTCGCGTGGGGTAGGAGCGAGTCGGGGAGCGAGGACAGCGTGCTCCACGTCCGCGACGTCGCCACGGGCAAGGATCTGCCGGACCGGATCGA
>JAHBWH010000406.1 GCA_019637115.1 Myxococcales bacterium
CGGAGATCGCGCGAGCACCGTCGCTCGAGCCCCACGCACCCGTTCCCGGCCGCTGCGTCGGCGAAGCTCGTCTCCTCGATCCCGCGCCGGTAGGGATCCCGGTCGCTGCCGCAGCCGAAGGGCGCGGCTGCGACGACGCCGAGACAGACGGCGAGGCCCGGCGCCCGGAGTCTCATTCGATCGGCTCGGCCTTCGGATGCGGGAAAGAGTCGAACGTACCGCGCCCGAGCTCACCGAAGGTGTTGGCGCCCCAGCAGACGACCTTCCCGTCGACGAGGGAGGCGCACGTCGAGCCCAGCGTCGTCGCGAACGAGACGACCTTCGTCCCGACCTGCGCGACCTCGAGCGGATGGGGCGCGAAGAGCAGCGACTCGGGAACGACGCCGAGCGCGCCCGACGTGTTGTCGCCCCACCGGAAGAGTCGTCCCGTCGACAGGAGCACGCCGCCCTGGCTGCTCTCGCTGCCGCCGGAGATCTTCACGTCGACCGCCGGCGCGAGCGCGGGGACGTAGAGCGTCCCCTTGGCCGGCCGCCATCGTCGCAGGAGGCCGTCGCCCGCGACCCAGGCGAACGACCAGCTCCGGACGACGTCGAGGCTCTCCAGCGGCGACGTCCACGGTGGGATCGACGACGTATCTCCCATCGCCGCCCGACCGAGGCTCGCGAGCCTGCTATCCGCGAGCAAGGCGACCACCGTGTCCTCCTCGGACCAAGTCCCCACGGAGAGCGCATGCACCGGCGCGGGGAAGGAGGTCACGAGACGAGGCGGGAACGTCTCGCTTTCACCCGCGTCGACGCCGAGGCCGGCCATCGTCTTTCCCCAGCAGTAGAGCGCGCGACTCTTCGAGGCGACGGCGCAGCCCATCTGGGCCCCGAGCGCGACTTCGTCGACGGGCGGGATGCCGGCGACCCGCATCGGGACCGCGAGGCTCGGCTCGCTGGTCGGCCTGCCGAGCTGACCGAGCTCGTTGCGTCCCCAGCAATGGACCGCGCCGTCCGCCGTGCGCGCGCAGGCGCCGAGGTTGGGACCGACGCTGATCTGGGTCACTCCGGAGAGTCCCACGACGGGCGCCGGCGTGGCGGCCTCGAGGACGGACACCGTCCGGCCGCGGCCGAGCGCGCCGTCGGCGGCGACGCTGCTCCCGTCCTCGAGCGTGGTCGCGGGCAGCATCGTGTCGCGTCCCCAGCAGCGGACGGTCTTGTCGCGAAGGAGCCCGCAGACGTGACGGCCTCCGTTGCCGCTGATCGCCAGGTAGCAAGGGTCACCCGCGCACTTGACGTCGAGCGGCTTCGGCGCGCCCGCGTCCGAGCCGACGTTCGCGTCGGCGTCCGGCGAGACGCCCGCGTCTTCCGACGGCGACGGGCTCGGCCCCGCGTCGCTCGCCGGTGGCTGCAGGTCATCGCCCGAGGAGCACGCGACGCCGAGCGCGCACGTGATCGCTCCCACGAAGAGCGCGTTCGCGAGCCTCACGGCTTGCCTCCGTCCGCCAGCCACTTGCCTTCGCGCCGCGCGGCGAAGCCGAGGTCGGGGACGTTCGGGCCCTTGTAGGGCAGCGACGAGCCGACGACCCAAGCCTCGTCGGCGCCGCCGGCCCACAACGCGTTCACCCGCCCTGGGGGCTCGCCGCCGACCGCGATGGGCGTTACCTCGAGCTTGGAGCCGTTCCATCGATGGACGAGACAGCCGTCGGAGAGCCACGCCGCCCCCGGAGACGGTGCGGAGCCGACGAACGCGCCGCACCCGGAGGCGGCGCGCTCGAGCA
>JAHBWH010000407.1 GCA_019637115.1 Myxococcales bacterium
TACGGTGAGCGGCGCGCTGCTCGGCACGTGCCGGTACATGTCGCCCGAGCAGGTCAAGACGCCGAGCCTCGCCGATCACCGCTCGGACATCTACTCGCTCGGCATCACGCTCTACGAGCTCGTCACAGGACGGCCTCCGTTCGACGGCAGCCACTTCAGCGTGATGATGGCGCACGTAACGAACGCGCCGCGCGCGCCGTCGAAGCTCCGGTCCGACGTCCCGCCGGAGCTCGAGCGGCTCATCCTCGACGCGCTCGCCAAGTCACCCGACAAGCGCCCTTCGTCGTGCGCCGAGTTTCGCCGGCGCCTCTTCGACGCCCTGCCGGCGGGGACCGAGAGCGACGACACCCAGGCGGCCTCGTCGGCCCCGCTCCCGGCCACCATCCGGGGCACAGGCGGCCACGAGATGGTGCTCGTGCCGTCCGGGCCCTTCGCGATGGGCTCGTCGCGGCGCGAGGTGCACATCGATGCGCTCTACATGGATCGCGTGCCGGTGACGAACGCGCAGTTTTCCGTCTTCCTCGAGGCGACGCAGTACAAGCCGAACGACGCGGGGGCGAAGAGGTTTCTCGCGCACTTCCGGAACGGCAAGCCGCCGCGGGGCGAGGAGAAACACCCCGTCGTCTACGTCTCGTGGTTCGACGCCCGCGCGTACGCGACGTGGGCCGGCCAGCGCCTCCCCACCGAGGCCGAGTGGGAGAAGACGGCGCGCGGGACCGACGGGCGCCGCTACCCCTGGGGCCGGGCGGAGCCGAAGCCCACGCACGCGAACTTCGGCCGGAGCCGCGACGGCACGACGCCCGTGGGCGCGTTCCCCGAGGGCGCCTCGCCGTACGGCGTCCTCGATCTCGCCGGCAACGTCTGGGAGTGGTGCGAGGACGCCTACGACGAGGACTTCTACGAGAACGGGCCGAGCATGAACCCGAAGCTCGCGAGCTCCCCGAAGAACAAGAGCGGCCACGTCATGCGCGGCGGCTCGTTCATGTACGACGCCCGCGCCCTCCGCACCTACGCCCGCATGGGGTTCGATCCGCACTACCGCTTCGCCGAGGGCGGCTTCCGCTGCGCCAAGGCGCCGGGCTGAGAGCGCCGACGTCGGGTGTCCGCGTGCGCGGGGCCGCCGTCCCCGGGGTGAAAACCGCCTCGCGCTCTAATTGAATTTGATTTTCACTTTCAATATGACAAAAGGGGAGAGAGCGGAGCACGCGGGGTGCGACCGCGAGAGACGAGGTTTGCCGTGATCGTTCGAGGAGCGTCGTTGTCGAAGAGGAACGTTGGCTGGAGCTTCGGGACCGCGACCGTGCTGATCGCGCTCGCCGCCGCGGCGTGCAGCTCGGACGAGACCGGCGCGACGGACGGCGCCGATGCGGGGCCCGAGTCGCCCGACGCCGCGAGGCCGTCCGTCGAGGACGCCGGTCCCGGCGACGGTGACGACGACGATGACGATGACGATGACGTCGGAGGAGACGGCGGCGACGCGGGCGCCGAGGAGCCGCCGCACCCGACGCGCTGCACGACCACGGTCGCGCCGGCCCAGGGCGACACCTTCGTCGAGCTCTGCAAGCCGGCGCAGGGGATCGTCCAGCACGTGCGGATCTCCGGCGTCCAGGTTCCGGCGACGCACGAGTCGGCGCAGCTCGTCTTCGGGTTCGACGCCCCGCCCGCCTCGGCGACCGCGGCCCTCGCCGGCGACCAGCTCCGCGTCCTCTTCTACGGAGGAGGATCGC
>JAHBWH010000408.1 GCA_019637115.1 Myxococcales bacterium
CCGACCAGGCGAAGCGCGTCCGAGACGTGCGCTTCTCCGCCGAGAGCGCGTCGCGGACGGACGTCGGCGCGCTGCGGGTCGGCAGCATCTGCTTCCCCTTCCCGTCCGACGGCAGCGTCGAGCGCTGGGCGCTCTACACCACGTCCGGGGTCGGCCGCACGGAGCAGTTCCGCTGGCACCCATCGCCCCCCACGAACGATCCCACGATCGCCGGCATCAACGTCCCGACACGCGTCGCGAACCACGTCGCCTGCGGTCGCGACGACGGGCACCTTCGCGATCCGGAGAACTGGACGCTGACGGTCGACTGGGAAGAGCGCTGACGCGCCGTTCGCTCGAGCGACCCGGAGCGCACCCACCCCTCAAGTCGACCGACTCCCGGCGGATCGCAGCGCTCTCCAAGAGAGCGCCGTCGTCCGATACCCGCACAAGAACGCGCGCCCGCCGGCGTCGTCGAGCGCCGCCGAGCGCACGCGATGCGTGCCGTCGGTCATGCCGTTCGTCGACGCGATGTCGTAGATCCGAACACCGTCGCGCTCGCGAATGACGAGGGCGTGCACACGCGAGATCCCGTCGTTCAACACGGATCGGAGGCCCGCGTCGACGCACCTCGGATCGCGACCGACGAGGATGCCGTGGCCGACATCACGCTCGGAGAAGCGCACGGCAGCGCGGCGACACTCGCTCTCGAGGACCATCTCGAAGGCGCCGCCTGCGCGCGCTTCCGGGCCCCCGCTCGACAACGGCACCGAGTACGGAACCACCGTGATCCGTCCGGTCCCCGCGCGCGGCGAGGCGCGACCGAAGCCCTCGTGAGCGCGCGGGTCGACCTCGTAACCGCTCGCCTCGCTCGAGCGCACGACCGGCGGTTCGAGGCCCTCGGCGAGCGGCTCACCCAGCGGAACCGCGACGATCGACGTCGCGGCAATGTCGAAGACGACGGGACCGCTCGCGACGACGGCGCGCTGGCGGGATCCGTCGGAGAGCTCGAAGCCCGTTCCCGAGTCGAGGTCGAGGATGCCCAGCATCGGCAGTCCCGCGTGCGTCCACGCCCGGACGAGGACATGACGAAGCGAGACCGACGCGTCGTCGCCGAGCACGAGATCGCACGACGTGTGTCGCCCGATCACCACGTGCCCGCCCGGAGCCGGACTGACCTCGCGCCCCCCCACCACCTCGTCGGCGACGACGTAGAGGCGGTAGCCAGCGGTCGGGCGTGGCTTGAAGCGGAGCCTCTGGCGCTCGACCGCGACGGCCTTCACCCAAGCATCGCTCGGCGAGATCGGAGGGTGCCTCCGAGCGTGCCAGCCTGACATCGGATGCGGGACGGCCGTGCGGGCGTTCGTCGGGCCGCGCGGCGGCGGCGTCGAGGGGCTCACGGCCCGCAGGCAAGCACCGATCGGGCCACGCCCACATTTCGCTGCTCTACCGTCGATCCGACGCCGACGCGCACCAAAGTGGTGCGCGTCACCGCCCTCGAATCGAGCGCACCGATTGCGCGCCAAACGCGCGCCAAACACGCACCGACCGCGCGCGGCCCGGGCGATGGCACGCTGTGCTCGCGACGCGCTCGCGAATCGATTGCGCTGGGCGCGTGCGACTGCGAACGAGCCTGCGCAGCATGCGAGCCCTGACGGAAAAATGTGTGGCTTCGAGCTTGCCCCGAGGCCGCGTCGAAGCTACCCAAAGCGCGATGCTTCCGCGCAATTC
>JAHBWH010000409.1 GCA_019637115.1 Myxococcales bacterium
CGAGCGCGAGCCCACCTTCGCCGCCGCGCCGGGTGAAGAAGGGCGACCCCGCCGCATCCGATGCGGACTCGAGACCAGCTACCAGCGCGCGCACAACCGCGAGCGTGTCGACTCGTGGAAGAACGGTGACAAGACCAGCCCTGCGCCCACCGGCGCGCTCCGCTGGCACACCTTCCACGGCCTCGAGGTCGAGCCCGCCGGTCCCGACGCCATCCTTGGCGCCGTCTACCCGAGCTTCGCCGAGGTCAAGGCCGAGTTCGACGCCGAGCGCGAAGCTCGAGGAATTCGGCGCGCAGAGCGCCGCCGCGCGCAAGCGGAGGCGGACGCCCAACAAGCCGCGCTCCACGAGGCCGAGGACGCTGCGGCCCGGATCCAAGTCCGCGCCGAACCCGAGGCAGTCGAGCTACGCCCCTCCCCGCCCAAGCCGACCCGCAGCGGGAGCGGGCGCGTCACCGAGACGCGCCAGGTCCACGACACCACCCCGCCCAACCCCGACGCCGCGCGGATCATCGTCCTCCGCGACCGCCGCCCCCGAAAGCGAGGCCGCGGCGACCCACCGGACTGACGCGATCGCGCCCACGCGGCGCTGCGCGGCTCGGCCATGACCCGGGCCGCGCGAATCTGTGTGGCGTCCACCGAGACCCCCGGAAAGGGTGTAGCCGCGCCGCCAGGTCGCCCCTTCGGACCGTCCGGACCCGCCGCGGCCCGTGCCCCCTCACCCACCTCCAATTCGTACCGCGTGCGGATCGCTCCAAGTGCGGATCGCTCCAAGACCAATTCGTACCGCGTGCGGATCGCGCGCGCAGCGCGCTGAGCGCGGGCGGATCGCGCCTCCTGACTATTCGTCTCCGAGGGCGACCCACTCCTCGACGTCGGTTACGACGCTTCTCAGCCACTCCCAGATCGATTCGAATCTCGCCACCATCGCATAGCCTTCGGGCGTCCAGCCGTGCACGACGACAACGCCTGGCTCGGCGTCGTTCTTCACCGCGAAACACGCAAGATCATCACAATCCTGCCTGCGGGCGAAGGCATACAATCGATCAGGCTCGTCCGCGCGCGGCCAGCGCTCGCTCAGCGAGAACACCTGCTCGTGAGGCAGCAGGTACCACGGCTGGAGCGCTGAGTTTGGCTCGAAGCCGGCCAGCCCGCGATCGATCAACCAGCGATATCCCGCCGGCACGTTGAACGGGAACCTCGACAGGAGAATTTGCTGTTCTTGAGTCGTCATGTTCATCACCTCGGAAGCCTCGGCGGCACCGGAGTGCCTGTCGGCGGAAGCGGCGGCTTCTGCCTGGCCGCACGGAATGCTGCTGCCTCGCCCCAGGTCGTGGCACTGCCAATCGTCCGGCCATGCTCGCCGGGAGCGCGTGACCCGGCAGGTGCAAACGCGCCGGAATGCGCTCAATGCCGAGTTCGAGCGCCACAGCCGCGCGGGTGTGATCCACGGTCACGAGCCCGTCTGCCGTTAGAACTACATCGATCGGACCCTCCAATTCGTACCGCGTGCGGATCGCGCGTCGTCCGCCGCGCGACCACTCAACGCGTCCCAACGACTCCCTCGGTTCGGTTGCTCGGCGGACCCAGGGGTTCAGCGCGCGTCGGGTTTCCAAATCAAAAGTTTCATTTTCGGGCCGACCGTGGCTCATCCGAGATTCGTCACGCGCGGCGCGATGGTCGGCATCACGCGCCGCGCCACGTTGCGC
>JAHBWH010000041.1 GCA_019637115.1 Myxococcales bacterium
AATCACCCGCAGGGGTCGAGGGTGAACGCGTACCCCAAAACACGCGGCTCCGTTGAAGAACTAGGTTCTTCAACGGGCTGCTAGGCCGCGTTTCGACCCACGCGACCAGGTGAGCGCGCAACGGCCGGGAGGCAGCGATTCCCCCGAGAGACCTCACACCCCCCGAATGACCTGACCCAGATCATGGTGGGGCCAGGGCGGCGTCCTCAGACTCGATCTCGAACCGCGAATCGAGGAGCCGATCCATGCTCTCCAAGTCTGGCGCGCGTGCATTCTTCATCGGCGGTACTGCGCTGTGCAGCATCGCCTTCATCCTGCTGACGCTCGACACGTTCAAGCAGATACCAAGCCAAACCAACGAGCACCTGCTCACCGAGTCCGCCATCCGCGGAAAGCACCTCTTCGACCAGTCGAACTGCATGGGGTGCCACACGATCCTCGGAGAGGGCGCGTACTACGCGCCGGAGCTCACGCGCGTCTTCTCGCGACGCGGACCCGAGTTCATCGAGGCGATGCTCCGCGACCCCGAGGCGATGTACCCGGGACGACGTCGCATGCAGCAATACGACTTCACCGACCAAGAGATCGCCGATCTGGTCGCGTTCTTCGAGTGGGTCGACAAGATGGACCTGAACGGCTTCCCCGCCGACCCACCGCTCGCCTCGGTCGGCCGCGTCGCGCGCGGCGAGGGCGTCGCCGACGCGCGCCCCACGGTCTTCAACCAGATGTGCGTCGCGTGCCACTCGGTCGAGGGCCAGGGCGGCAGCGTCGGCCCGGCGCTCGACGGCGTCGGCGCGCGCTTCGAGCGGGACTACCTCGCGCGATGGCTCTCGGACCCGCAGGCGGTGAAGCCCGGCACCACCATGCCCCGCCTGCCGCTCTCCGCGACGCAGCTCGACGAGCTCACCAACTACCTCGCCACGTTGGAGAACTGAGGCCGCCATGAAATACGAATCTCAGCGCATCGCGTACTGGTTCTTCGCGACCTGCATGCTCCTCTTCGGGCTGCAGATCGTCTACGGCTTCATCATGGCCTTCGCGCACGCGGGCCTCGACGGACTCCACGACTGGATCCCCTTCCACACCGCCCGCGCCACGCACACGAACCTGCTCGTGATGTGGAACCTCTGCGGCTTCATGGGCGCCGCCTACTACATCATCCCCGAGGAGGTCGAGCGCGAGCTCTACTGGCCGACGCTCGCGAAGGTGCAGCTCGCTGCGCTCGTCGCCGTCGGCGTCACCGCGATCATCGGCTTCCACGTGGGCTGGTTCGAGGGGCGAAAGTTCCTCGAGATCCCGCGCCCGCTCGACTACCTCGTCGTCATCGACGTTCTGCTCTTCATCGCGAACATCGGGATGACGATCTGGAAGGGGAAGCGCATCACCACGACCTCCGCGGTGCTCTTCTTCGGCCTGCTCATGGCGGCCCTGCTCTACCTGCCGGGCATGATCCCGACCGACAACCAGACCGTCGACTCCTACTGGCGCTGGTGGGTCGTGCACCTCTGGGTCGAGGGCGTCTGGGAGCTGATCATGGGCGGCATCCTCGCCTTCCTGCTCATCAAGCTGACGGGCGTCGACCGCGAGGTCATCGAGAAGTGGCTCTACGTGATCGTCGGGCTCACGTTCCTGTCGGGCATCCTCGGCACCGGCCACCACTACTACTACATCGGCACCCCGAGCTACTGGCTCTGGATCGGCGGGCTTTTCAGCGCGCTCGAGCCCCTCGCCTTCCTCGGCATGGCCATCTACGGCATCACGATGGCCAAGAAGGGCGGGCGCAAACACCCGAACCGGACGGCCCTCGCGTGGACGGTGGGCTGCTGCGTGATGTCCTTCGTCGGCGCGGGCTTCCTCGGCTTCGCGCACACGCTGCCGCAGGTGAACATGTACACCCACGGCACGCTCGTGACGGCGACCCACGGGCACATGGCCTTCTGGGGCGCGTACGCGATGCTCGTCCTCGCGATCATCACCTACGCGATGCCGCTCCTCACGGGGCGCAAGCGCCACGACGCGCCGAGCGGCATCTTCGCCTTCTGGACCTCGAACATCGGGATGATCTCGATGACGATCGCCTTCGGCATCGCGGGCGTCACCCAGGTCACGCTCGAGCGCCGGATGGGCATGGAGTTCCTCGCGGTGCAGGAGGAGATCGAGATGCACTTCTGGGGCCTCATCATGGCCGCGACGCTCTTCACCTTCGGCATCATCGCGTTCCTCTACGACTTCATCCGCTACGGGCTGCCGAAGGGTGAGATCGACGTGGCCGCGAGGTCGCCGGAGCCGGAGGCCGAGGACGAGGGCGCGCTGGTCGCGGCGCCCGGAGCGGCCGAGTGATGTCCCCGAGGAGCGCCGTGGCGGAGCTTCGTCCCGTGACCGAGCCCTACTACCGGGCCACCGGCCGCGAGGTGGAGGTCTTCGGGGCCGCGCACGCGGAGCGCCTCCCGGTGCTCCTCAAGGGGCCGACGGGCTGTGGCAAGTCGCGCTTCGTCGAAGCGATGGCCGCCAAGGTCGGCCTGCCGCTCGTGACGGTGGCCTGCAACGACGAGACGAGCGCCGCGGACCTCCTCGGGCGCTGGCTCGTCCGCGGCGGCGACACCGTCTGGCAGGACGGGCCCGTGACCCGCGCGGTGCGCGAGGGCGCGATCCTCTACCTCGACGAGGTGGCGGAGGCGCGCGAGGACGTGATCGTGGTGCTGCACCCGCTGACCGACCATCGGCGCGAGCTGCACGTCGATCGACACGGCGAGACCCTGCGGGCGCCAGACTCCTTCTTGCTCGTCGCGAGCTTCAACCCCGGCTACCGACGCGGCCCCAAGGAGCTCAAGCCCTCGACCCGGCAGCGCTTCATCGGCATCGACTTCGACTACCCGGAGCCCACCGTAGAGGCCGAGATCGTCGCGACGGAGGCCGGCGTCGACCCCGCCATCGCCAAGCGTCTCGTCGTGCTCGCGCGCAAGGTCCGCGCGCTCTCCGAGCTCGGGCTCGCCGAGACGGTGTCCACGCGATTGCTCGTCGCGGCCGCGCGCCTCATCCGGGCGGGTGTCCCGCCGCGGGCGGCGTGCGGGCACGCGGTCGTGGCGCCGCTCACGGATGATCGCGAGACGCGCCAGGCCCTGCAGGACGTGGCCGACCTGGTGTTCTGAGGCCAGACGCCGCCCTTCGAGTACCAGGGCGGCGCGCGGACGAGAGAGGAGGCGCCGCGATGAGCTGGGACGAGACGCTCTTCGGTTGGCTCTTCGGGGCCGCCAAGCGGCTCCGGGCGCCGCGGATCTCGGAGGAGGAGCTCGAGCGTCGCGCCGAGCTCGAGCCGCTCCGCGCGCGCCTTCGCCTGCTCGCCTCGGCGCTCGCCGAGCGCCCGATCACGGTGCACACCGCCGAGGGAGCGGGGAGCTGGCGGGGCGACGTGCTCTCGCTGCCCCTCCACCTCGACCTCGCGCGGACCCGGCACGAGAACGAGCTCGCCTACGTGGTGCGTGTCTCGTGGACGACCACCGCGATGCGGCTTGGCCTCGAGCTCCCGAGCGCCGCCGACGAAGCGACGCGCGCGCTCGAGGCCGCGGCGCACCTCGGCGCGGTCCAGGCCGCGCTCGAAGAGGAGCTCCCGGCGGCGGCGGAGGCGATGCGCGCGCTCCTGCTGCCGGCGCTCGCGCGACGCGCCGAGCGCGCGAGCCCCCGGCAAGCCGCGCTCGACGCCTGGGTCGCGAGCCAGCTCGACGTGCGCATCGAGGTCGGGCCCGCCGAGCGCGCCTTCGCGGACGCGGCGAGCTTGCTCGGCCCCGAGGGGCGGCTCGCGCGCTGGCGCGCGTTGCCAGGCCCCGCGACCGCCTTCCCGCTCCTCGGCGGGCTCGGCTCCGCCGCCGAGGGCGAGCTCGACGCGCGCCCCGGCGCGAGCGAGGAGGCGCTTCCGTCGGGGAGCGAGCGAGAGGGCAAGGCGCGCGAGCACATCCGCCGGGTCGAGCTCCCCGACGACCCGATCGAGGACAACCCGCTCGTGCACTCCTTCGAGAAGGTCCACACCGCCGAGGAGTACCAGGGCGGCGTGAAGAACCAGGACGGCGAGGACGAGCTCGCCGACCACGCGGAGGCGCTCGACGAGCTCGACATGCGCGAGGTGGTGCGCAGCCTCGAGCGCACCCGCTCGCTGCTGCGCGTCGACACGATGCTCGAAGGCACGGTCGGCGACGTCGACGATGACGCGGCGGGGGGCGGCATCCCCTACCCCGAGTGGGATCGGCGCCGGGGCGGGTACCGCGAGGCGTGGTGCCACGTGAAGGCGGGCGCGCTCCCGTCACGGGTCGAGCGGCGCGCCGCAGAGGCCGAGGTGGCCCGCCGCGCCGCGGCGCTGCGACGAGAGCACGAGGCGCTGCGAGCCGAGCTCGAGCGGCTCGAGGCGTCGCGGCGCTGGCGGGGCCGCCAGCTCGATGGGCAAGAGATCGACGACGACGCCGTCGTCGACCGTCACGCCTGCGTGGCGGCCGGGTCGACCCCGCCCGAGCGCCTCTACCGCGCGCGCCGGCCCGCCGCGCCCTCGCTCGCGGCGCTCGTGCTCCTCGACGGGAGCCTCTCGACGGACGGCTGGGTCGACGACGTGCGCGTGCTCGACCAGGAGATCGACGCGGCCGTCGTGCTCGGTGAGGCGCTCGGCCACTTCAACGTCGAGCTCGCGATGGCGTCCTTCCACAGCCACACGCGACGCGACTGTCGCTTCGAGGTGGTGAAGTCGTTCCGGGAGCCGTGGGAACGAGCGCGGCATCGGCTCGCAGACCTCGAGCCACGCGGTTACACGCGGATCGGCCCCGCGCTCCGCCACGCGACCCACCTGCTCGACGGGCTCGACGCGCGACGACGCCTCTTGCTGGTGCTCACCGACGGCAAGCCGAACGACTACGACCGCTACGAGGGCCGGCACGGCGTCGCCGACGTCCGGCAAGCGGTCCGCGAGGCCGAGGCCCGGGGGGTCTGGGTGCACGCCTTCGCGATCGACCGAGAGGCGCGCTTCCACCTGCCCCGCATGCTGGGCAAGGATCGCCACCACCTCCTGCGACACCCTCGCGAGCTGCCTCGGGCGATGGGCGAGGTCCTCACGACGATGCGCGCCTGAGATCGTCCGGAGAGACGCCGCGCGCGGGCGGACCTGCGGTGCAGTGAGCGTTCACGCATCGCGGGAGCTGAAACGCGGCCGAGATGCGGCGCGGGAGAGGCCCCTGACCACGAAGCCGCAGACCGAAGCGGTCACGTCGAGGCCGACCACGCGAAGCGCGCGGGCCTCTCCTCCGACGCGCCCTGCGAGGGAGCGGCGGACGACGGGCGGGCGGACGGCGGACACGCTGATGGGGCGCGCGGCGGAGCGAGAGGTAGGCATGAGCGTGCTCACCGAGCTGACGTCACTTCCGCCGAACATGACGGCCGTCATGGTGCGTCGAGGGCACACGACGCAGCCTCGAAAGAGGAGGTGCCCTCATGTCATCGCGAACGAAAATCATCTGCGTGCTCGGGGTGGCCCTCTCGATCTCCCTCGGCTGCGACCGCGCCGCTGACGCTCCCCCCGCCATCGAGATCCCGCCACCCGCCGACCCCACGGCGCTCCCCACCCCCGTAGAGCGCGTGAATCCCGACACGTTGCCGGTCATCGACGCGACCCTCGGCATCCCGCCGCTCGCCGCGCCGCCCACCGGCCGGAGCAGCCCCGCGAAGGTCCGCGTGGCGATCGAGGTCATCGAAGAGACGCGAGAGATCGCCGACGGCGCTCAGTTCAATTTCTGGACCTTCGGCGGCACGGTTCCGGGCCCGATGATCCGCGTCCGACGCGGCGATTACGTCGAGCTCCAGCTCATGAACCACCCGAACAACACGATGCCGCACAACATCGATCTGCACTCGGTCACCGGCCCCGGCGGAGGCGCCACGAGCACCTTCACGGCCCCCGGTCACCGGACGCAGTTCTCGTTCCAGGCGCTGAACGCCGGCGTGTACATCTACCACTGCGCCACCGCGCCCGTCGGCATGCACGTCGCCAACGGGATGTACGGCCTCATCGTCGTCGAGCCCGAAGAGGGTTGGCCGGCGGTCGATCGCGAGTACTACGTCGTCCAGGGTGACTTCTACACCACCGGCGACTACCGCGCGGCGGGCCTCCAGCCCTTCGACATGCGCCGAGCGATCGACGAGAACCCCTCGTACGTGCTCTTCAACGGACGCGACGGCGCCCTCACGGGCGAAGGCGCCCTCACGGCGAACGTCGGCGAGTCGGTCCGCATCTTCTTCGGCAACGGCGGCCCCAACCTCATCAGCTCGTTCCACGTGATCGGCGAGATCTTCGACCGCGTGTGGCTCGAGGGTGGCACGCAGGTCTCCCAGAACGTCCAGACCACGCTCGTCCCCGCGGGCGGATCGACCATCGTCGACTTCGGCATCGAGGTGCCGGGCAACTTCATCTTGGTCGACCACTCGCTCCTGCGCGCGTTCAACAAGGGCGCGCTCGGCGTGCTCGTGGTGGCGGGCGAGGAGCAGCCGACCGTCTACTCCGGCCAGGAGATCGACGAGGTCTACCTCGGCGACCAGGCGCCCGAGATCGTCGCGGCGCGCGCGCAGGCGCCCGAGGGCGACGACCTCGCGACCCGCATGCACCGCGGCGAGGCCACCTACCGCGGCGTCTGCGCGGCCTGCCACCAACGCGGCGGCGAAGGCCTCGCGGGCGTGTTCCCGCCGCTCGCGGGCAGCGAGTACATGAACCGCTCCGACGAGGAGCTCGCGACCATCGTGCTCGCGGGCCTCTCCGGCCCCATCACCGTCAACGGCCAACGCTACGACGGCGTGATGCCCGGCTTCCCGAACCTCACCGACCACGAGGTCGCGGACGTGCTCACCTACGTCAAGCGGACCTTCGGCCGCGGCGGCCCCGTGGCCAACGCGACGGTCGCCTCCGTGCGCACCTCGCTCCCGCAACCCGATCGAGCCGCGCACCCCTGAGCCCGACGCGGGAGGCGCGCCTCGGTCTTCCCCGACCGCTCGCCTCCCGCCGCTCGGCCTCCGCTCCTCCTCGCCTGCCTTGGAGCTCGCCATGCCCCGTCGACGCACCCTCCGAAGGATCCTGCTGCTCGCCTCGCTCGGCCTGAGCGCGGCCCTCGCGGGCGTCGCGCAGGAGTCGGCGCGCACGCCGCTCGCGCAGATCGACGGCGACGTCCTCTTCCCCTTCTACGGCCGCGGTCGCGAAGAGAGCCAGGCCGTGCGCGTCCAGCGCTTCGCGCTCGAGGTCACGCCCGTCACGAACGCGCAGTTCCTCGACTTCGTCCGCCGCTCGGAGCGGTGGCAGCGCTCGAAGGCTCCGCGCCTCTTCGCGGACGAGACGTACCTCTCCCATTGGGACGGCGACCGCGAGCTGGGCGACGCGCGCCCCCAGCAGCCCGTGACGCACGTCTCGTGGTTCGCCGCGCGCGCCTATTGCGAGTCGATCGGCCGGCGCCTGCCCACCGAGCACGAGTGGGAGCTCGCCGCGCGCGCCGACGCGACGCGGCGCGACGCGGGCCGCGACCCCGCCTTCGTGCGCCAGATCCTCCAGTGGTACTCGCGCCCGCGGGGCGAGCTGCCGGACGTCGGCTCACGCGAGCCCAACGTCTACGGCGTGCGGGACCTGCACGGCGTCGTCTGGGAGTGGATCCTCGACTTCAACGCGGCGATGATCACCGCCGACGATCGCCAGCGCGACGACGCCCAATCCGCCCGCTTCTGCGGCGGCGGCAGCTTCGACGTCCAGGACAGCGCCGACTACGCGGCGTTCATGCGCTACGCATTCCGCTCGAGCCTGCGCGCGTCCTACGCCGTCCCGAACCTCGGCTTCCGCTGTGCCCGCTGACGATCGGCCTCTGCGCTCGCCTCGTTCGAGACGCTCGACCTCCCCGCTCATGGCCTCGCAGAAGACGAGGTCCTCCACCCGCCGCCCACCGCGCCGCAGCAGACAGGAGCCCATCATGCGTACCTCTCTCACAAGTGCCCCCAACCCGAAGTTCGTTCCGGGTATCCGCGGCCCTCGGCGCGGATCTCGCTCGCCGACCTCCTCGAATAGGCTTCGGCCTGTCCAACGCCTGCGCGGCAAACGACCTCCACGCCGATCATCCACGGCAACCTGGAACGAACTTCGGGTTGGGGGCACTAGCCTCTCCGCGCTCTTGCTCATCGCCTTCGGCTGTGGGGGTGAGCGCGCGCCGGAGCCATCGACGGCCTCGTCGGATCACGCCGACCACGCCGCGCACGCCGACCACGCCGCGCACGCCGACCACGCCGACCACGCCGCGCACGCCGACCACGCGCACCACGACCACGAGCCCCTGCCCGCCCTCGACGCGCCGATGGAGGCATCCCTCCACGACCTCGAGGCCCGGTTCACCGACCCCGAGGGGCAGCCCCTCACCTTCTCCGACTTCGCGGGACACCCCACGCTCGTCGCGATGTTCTACGGGAGCTGCACGACCGTCTGCCCGCTCATCCTCGCCGATCTGCACCGCATCGACACCGAGGTCGGGAGCCCGGCGCTCCGCGTGGCCGTCGTCACCCTCGACCCCGAGGTCGACACCGCCGAGCGGCTCGCGGCGCTGCGGACCGAGCGCTCGATGGACCCGGCGCGCTGGAAGCTCCTCCGCGGCGACGAAGAGGCCGTGCGGGACCTCGCGATGGCCATCGGCGTCCAGTACCGGCGCCTGCCGGACGGGAACTTCGCGCACAGCGCGCTCTCCGTCCTCCTCGACGGCGAAGGTCGCATGGTCATCCGCCACGAGGGCCTCGGCCGCTCCCTCGACCGCATCATCGCCAAGGCCCGCGAGCTGGCGGAGCGCTCATGATCCGGCTCGGCCTCGGCCCACGGATGATCGCCGACGGTCCCGCCGACGTCGTGGGCCGCCTCGCCGACTGCCACGCGCGCATCCGCCACCACCTCGAGGCCGCCCGCTTGCTCGCGGCCGCCGCGGAGCACGACGAGCGCCACCGCGCCACCGCGCGCGCCGTTCACTCCTACTTCACGCGCGCCTTCCCGCTGCACGTCGAGGACGAGGACGGCCTGATCGCGCCGGCCCTCGCGCGCGAGGACGATCCCGAGAGCCGCCGGCTGCTCGACACCCTCGGCGACCAGCACGCGCAGCTCGACGTTCTCCACGCGCTCCTCGTCGACGAGTGGTCGGCGTGGTGCGAGGAGGGCGCCCGCCCGGCGACCGACGCACATCGGAGCCTGCTCGCCCGCTTCGACGCGCTCGTGACGGCGCACCTCGAGCTCGAGGAGCGCGAGCTCTTCCCCCGCATCGCGGCGCTGCCGGAGCCAGCGCGCGAGGCGATCGTCACCGCGATGGCCGCGGCGCGGCGGGTGCGAGATCCGGCGTAGCGCTGCGAAGCCTGCTGGCGTGTGGTGCGGCGCGGCGACCAGGGTCTCGCCCACGAGCAAAGGAGCGTGCTCGCCTCGCCCGCCCGCCCGTCCGTCGCAGTCACCTGTCGGGAACGGTCCCTTCGGCCGCGGGCGCGCTCGTGAGCAACCTCTCGGATTCCCCGCAAAGTTGATCCAGGTCATGGGCGGCGGCGGGGGGGCGCCGCACCCTCTATTTCGAAGAAAGAGAGGTCTCCATGCACCGGCCCGGCGCGCCCCCTTCGTTCGACGACTCCCCGTTCATCTTGTTCTGGGAGACCACGAAGGCCTGCGACCTCGTGTGCAAGCACTGCCGCGCATGCGCGGTGCCCGACCGCGATCCCCGAGAGCTCACGACCGAGGAGGGCAAGCGCCTGCTCCGCGACGCGCACGAGCTCGGCACGAAGCTCGTCGTCCTCACGGGCGGCGATCCGGCGAAGCGTCCCGACCTGCTCGAGCTCGTCCGCTACGGCTCCGAGCTCGGGCTCCGCGTCGCGCTCACGCCGAGCGCCACCCCGCTCGTGACGCGCGCCTGGCTCCGCGACCTCCGCGACGCCGGGCTCGCCCGGCTCGCCATCAGCATCGACGGCGCCACGCCTTCCACCCACGATCGCTTCCGCGGCGTCGTCGGCTCGTGGGCGCGCTCGCACGCGATCCTCTCCGACGCCTACGACCTCGGCCTGACCACGCAGGTGAACACGAGCGTGAGCGCGACCAACCTCGACGAGCTCCCCCGCCTCGCGGTGCAGCTCGCCGCGCTCGAGATCGAGCTCTGGAGCGTCTTCTTCGTCGTCCCCACCGGCCGCGCCGAGGGCAACGAGACGCTCTCCGGCGAGGCCGTCGAGAGCCTGCTCGAGTGGCTCGCGGTCCTCGCGAAGCGCGCGCCCTTCGACATCAAGACGACCGCCGCCCCCCAATACCGGCGCGTGCTGCTGCAGAACAAGCACGAGCGCCGCGACATCGTCGGCCTCCGCGACGGAATCGGTCGCGCGCCCCGCGGCATCAACGACGGCCAGGGCGTGGTCTTCATCTCCCACATCGGCGAGATCCAGCCGAGCGGCTTCCTGCCCATCGTCGCCGGCACGCTCCGCATGCAGGGGCTGAAGCGCACCTACCGAGAGAGCCCGCTCTTCCGCGCGCTCCGCGACGCCGACGGCCTCGGCGGCAAATGCGGCCGCTGCGAGTTCCGAAAGGTCTGCGGCGGCTCGCGCGCCCGCGCGTACGCGGTGACGGGCGATCCGCTCGCCGAAGATCCGAGCTGCGTCTACCAACCCAGCCAGAAGCGGAGGGCGTCATGAGCCGCGTGGTCGTGGTGGGCGGCGGCGTGGCGGGGCTCGCGGCGACGTGGACGCTCCGCAAGCGGGGCGTCGAGGTCATCCTGCTGGAGCGTACGGATCGCGTCGGCGGGCTCGTCGAGACCGAGCGCGAGGGCGACTGGGTGCTCGAGCACGGGGCCGACGGCTTCCTCTCCGGCAAGGCCGACATGTTGGGGCGCCTCGATCGACTCGGTCTCGCGGACGAGCTGCTCCGCGGCGGCGACGCGCCCCGCACGGCCTTCGTCGCGGGCGCGCGCGGCTTCGAGCCCCTGCCCTCGTCGCTCTTCCGCTTCGAGCGCCGCGCGATCCTCGAGCTGCTCCGCTCGCGCCTCCTGAGCTTCCCCGCGAAGCTCCGCCTCCTCCTCGAGCCGCTGATCCCGCGCTCGTCGGGGGACCTCTCGGTCGCGCGCTTCGTCGCGCGCCGCCTCGGGTCGGAGGTCGCCGACCGAATCATCGAGCCGATGCTGCGTGGGGTCTACGGCGCCCCCGCCGCCGAGCTCGGCGTGCTCGGCGCCATGCCGAAGCTCGCGCAGCTCGAGCGGCGGTACGGGAGCCTCGGCGCCGCGCTCTTCCTCGCGCCGCGCAACCAGACGCTCGGCGGCCTCGTCACGCTCCGCGGCGGCATGGAGAGCGTCCCGCGGGCCCTGGCCCAAGACGTGGCGGCGAGCCTGCGCCTGGGCGTCGACGCGAGCGCGATCCACCTCGAGCGAGATGGCCGCGTCCGCGTGCAGAGCGCGACCGACGGCGCGCTCGAGGCCGACGGCCTGGTGCTCGCGTGCCCCGCCCACGTGTCGGCGCGGCTGCTCGCTCCACACGACGCAGACCTCGGGGCCGAGCTCGCCGGTATCCGCTCCTCCGACGTCGACGTCGTCTCGCTCGGCTACGCCCCGGGCGCCATCTCGACGCCGCTCGACGGAACCGGTTTCCTCGTCGACCCCGCCCTCGGCCGCTCGCTGGTCGCATGCACCTGGTCGAGCCGCAAATGGTCTGGGCGCGCCCCCGAGGGCCACGTCCTGCTCCGCTGCGTGGTCGATGGGCGCAGCGTGCCGACCGACGAGCTCGCGGCGCTCGCCCGGCGCGAGCTCCGCGACCTGATGGGCGTCGAGGCGGAGCCCGTGCTCACCCGCGTCCGACGACGCGCGCAGGCGTTGCCGGTCTACGCGCCAGGTCACCACGAGCGAGTCGAGAGCGCGCGCATCCGAGCGCGGGCGCTCGGCGTCGAGCTCGCGGGCAACGCCTACGACGGCGTGGGCGTCCCCGACTGCATCGCGAGCGGGGCGAAGGCGGCAGACGCCGCCGCGACACGCCTCGCCGCGTAACCTGGCAGCGACTCGCGCCGGAACACGGACACAGACCCGAGACCCGGACGCGGGTTCGGACGCGGACGCGGACGCGGACTCGGACTCGCACTCAGACGCGGACTCGGACTCGCACTCAGACGCGGACTCGGACTCGCACTCAGACGCGGACTCGGATTCGGACGCGGACGCGGACGCGGACTCTGACTCGGACTCTGACTCTGACTCGGACTCGGATTCTGACTCTGACTCGGACTCTGACTCGGACTCTGACTCGGACTCGGACTCTGACTCTGACTCTGACTCTGACTCTGACTCGGACTCGGATTCGGACTCGGATTCGGACTCGGATTCGGACTCGGATTCGGACTCGGCCCTTGGTAGGCTCGGTCCCCGCGCATGACCGACCTGGCCACGAGCTCCCCTGCCCCGATCCCCGCGTCCACGTTGGACTTCGTGCTCGACGTGCAGTTCGCCGTCGCGTGGGCGGGCGAGGGGCTGAAGTCGGAGAAGCGGCAGGGCTGGTGGGCGTCGATGTTCGCGTTCGAGTTCGGCGGGGAGGCGCTCTTCGCCGACCTGCTGCCGAACACGCACCGCTGGGCCGTGCTGCGCGCGGCGCGGGAAGCGGCGCGGCGAAAGGACGCGGAGCTGCGCGCGAAGGCGGACGATCCGGACCGGCTGGTGTCGCTCTTTCGGCTGGGCTTCGCGCTCGACGAGGCGCTCGAGGAGCGTCTCGCCGACCGGGTGCACGACGACCCGCGGCGCGAGCACACGTCGCGCGCCCTGGCGGCGCTGATCGACGCCGACTTCTCCCCCACGTCGTTCACGCGCTTCCTCGAAGGGTTGCTCGCGACGGTCGAGACAGAGGTCGACTTCACGCCGAGCCCGAGCGGGCGGCGCGTGGTCGGTGAGCCGCCAAAGGACGCGCGCCTGCTGGTGGCGAAGCTCGCGGGCGCCTTGCTGCCACTGGCGGACGCCTACCCCCTCCCCCATTTCAAGCGGTGACCGTGGTGCTCGAGACCCTCGAGGGACGCCCTCCCGTGCGCCCCTCCGAACAGCGCGAGCCGCACACGCGGCTGCTCAAATGCGCGCTCGAGATCGAGGAGTGCCGGGCCTATTGGTCGCGGCGCGTCGACGACGAAGCACCTACTGCGGAGCGCGCGTTCGAGGAGTTCTGGTTCGGCTCGCGCAGCCTCGCGCGGGTGCAGGTGCTCCTCTCGAACCTGAAGCTCCGCTTCGACACCTACCCCGACGCGCTCCGGGCCCTGCACCGCTGGTCGACGAGCCCCTCGCGCATGTCGCCCGACACGCGCCGCACGATCTGCCACTGGCACCTCCAGCTCGCCGATCCGCTCTACCGCGAGTTCACCGGCCTCTTCCTGCCGGAGCGGCTCGCCTCGCCGCGCCCCGAAGTCACGCGCGACGTCGTGGTGCGCTTCGTGGCCGAGAGCGACGTCGACGGCCGGTGGACGCACGCGAGCCACGTCCAGTTCGCGAGCAAGCTGCTTTCCGCCGCCTACTCGGCCGGGCTGCTGCAGCGCACGCGCGATCCCCGACCGATCGTGGTGCCGCGCGTGCCCGACGACGCGCTCGAGTATTTCGTGCAGCTCCTCCGCCAGCTCGACTTCGCCGGCACCGTCACGCACAACCTCTACTTCGCCTCCGTCGGCCTCGCGGGCGGGCTGCTCGAAGAGCGCCTCCGCGCGCTCACGAACGTGGGCTTCGAGCGCCAGGGCAGCCTGATGTACCTCGACTACCGCTTCCCGACGGTGAGCGCGTGGGCGGACGCGCGCTTTCCCCGCGGCGAGGCGGCCGACGACCCGGCGGTCCTTCACCCATGACCGACCTCTCCCACACCACCGAGCTCCAGCGGGCCTTCGTTTCGCTCCGCCGGGACCTCGTCCACGAAGACGGGCCGCGCATCAGCACCATGCGCAACTACCGCTTCGCGATCCTCCAATACGACCCGAAGGAGGAGCACAAGCTCCGCGCCGAGCTGCAGAAGCTCTCGACCGACCTCGTCGCGCACGGCTGGGTCGTCCACACCCTCGACCTGCACCGACTCTTCCTCGACCGCGTGTACCGCGAGGGCGGCGAGGCGTTCGTGCAGCGCGTGATCGCCATGGAGAAGGCCACCGCGAGCCGCGACCCCGCGCGGGGGCTGCAATACCTCCAAGACAAGCTCGCCCCGCTCATCGACGGCCCGAACGGGCTCGCCAAGGACGTCGCGGACCTCTTGCAAGAGTTCGCCGACAACAACCCCGATCGCGTCGACCGCACCGTGGCCTTCCTCGGCCGCGCGGGCGCGCTCTATCCCTTCTTCCGCACCTCGGCGCTCCTGCGTCACCTCGACGGCCGCACCGGGCAGATCCCGGTCGTCCTCCTCTACCCCGGCCACCACCTCGGCAACGGCCTGTCGTTCATGGGCGTGCTGCAGCCCGACAGCGACTATCGCCCACGCATCTACCCGTAGCTTCCGGAGGGGACTGTCGCCAGGTCGCCAGCCCCTCACCCACTGGACCTGAAGTCCGGCGGGTCCCCCTCCCACGAGCCTCCGCTCATTCGTTCGCTGCGCGTGGGTCCCTAAACCCACTCGCGCCCCAGCCCGCCGCCACACCGCCCGACCCCGTTCCCCAAGTCAGCTCACCCTCGACGCGGCTCCGATGCTCGAGAGACACGAGAGGCATCTCGCGATGAAGCTCGCCGACATCTTCGTTTCCAAGGTCACGCGCGACATCCCGCCCGTCGTCTACTTCCACGATCAATCCCCGCAGAAGCTCGCGGACGAGGTCGGGGAGTACATCATCACGGGCGGCTATCCCGACAGCCACCCGCACCACCGGCGCGTGCCGAACGGCATCCACGAGGAGTACGTCGGCCTGCTCACCGCCATCGCGGACGAGCTCGACAAGCCGAGCGGCCCCGACCTGCCGACCGCGTGGATCTCGGGCTTCTACGGCTCGGGTAAGTCGAGCTTCGCGAAGCTCCTCGGGCTCGCGCTCGACGGCGTGGCCCTGCCGAACGGGCGCTCGCTCGCCGAGGCTTGGCTCGCGCGCGACACCTCGCCCAAGGCCGCCGAGCTCGCCGCCGCCTGGAAGCGCCTGCGCGCGAAGATCGATCCCATCGCGGTGGTCTTCGACATCGGCGCGGTCGCGCGCGAGGGCGACCAGATCCACTCCGCCGCGGTGCGCCAAGTGCAAAAGCGCCTCGGCTACAGCCACCAGAGCTTCGTCGCCGACACCGAGCTCAAGCTCGAGCGTGAGGGCCACTGGGCGCGCTTCGTCGCCACCGCGCAGGAGGTGCTCGGCAAGCCCTGGAGCGAGGCCAAAGACGGCAGCTTCGTCGAAGAGGACCTCTCCCTCGTGCTGCACCGGCTCTTCCCCGAGCACTACCCCGACCCGATGAGCTGGTTCTCGGCGCGCGCGGGCATGCGCGTCGGCACCGAGTCACCCGAAGAGGCCTTCGCCGCCATCGCGAAGATGATCGAGCTGCGCAAGCCGGGCGCCACCCTCTTCCTCGTGGTCGACGAGGTCTCGCAGTTCGTGCTCGCCAGCAAGGACCGCGTCGACCGCCTGCGCGCCTTCGCCACCGCCCTCGGCCGACACCACGGCAAGGTCTGGCTCTTCGCCCTCGGCCAACAGAAGCTCGACGAGGGCGCCGACGACTCCTTCCTCGTCTGGGCCAAGGACCGCTTC
Organism: Myxococcales bacterium; assembly: GCA_019637115.1. Classification (GTDB taxonomy): domain Bacteria; phylum Myxococcota_A; class Polyangia; order Polyangiales; family Houyiibacteriaceae; genus JACKEH01. The sequence continues at coordinate 15,701 of JAHBWH010000041.1, forward strand.
CCCCCGAAGCTCCGCGTGCACCTCGCGGCCACCAACATCCGCGACGTCGTGCACAAGCGCCTCTTGCAGAAGAAGCCCGAGCACGAGGCCGCGGTGCGCGCGCTCTTCGACGAGCACCGCCCCGAGCTCAAGCTCTACGCCTACGGCTGCGAGGACGTCACCACGGACGACTTCGTCGAGACCTACCCGATGCTCCCGGGGCAGATCGACCTGATCCTCCGCATCACCTCCGCGCTCCGGCTGCGCAGCAACCGCGCGCAGGGTGACGACCAGGCGATCCGCGGCCTGCTCCAGCTCCTCGGCGAGCTCTTCCGCAGCCAGCGCCTCGCCGACGAAGAGCTCGGCGCGCTGGTCGCGCTCGACCGCGTCTACGAGGTGCAGCACACCGCGCTCGACTCCGACGCCCAGGCCTCGATGGCGCGCGTGCTCGCGCAATGCACCTCCGACGACGACGCGCTCCTCGTCCGCGCCGCGAAGGTCGTCGCGCTGCTCGAGCTGATCGCCGACACCCTGCCGACCGACGCCAAGCTCGTCGCGCAATGCCTCTTCGATCGCGTCGACCGCGGCAACCGGCTCGCCGAGGTCACCGAGGCCCTCGAGACCCTCCGCCGCCGCAACCTGCTCGGCTACTCGGAGAAGCACGGCTACAAGCTGCAGTCCTCGTCCGCCGAGGAGTGGGAGCGCGAGCGCCGCGATCAGGGGGCCCCGCGCGAGGAGCAGCTCGTCCTCGTGCAGGACGCGCTCAAATGGCTCGTGAGCGATCCCGAGCAGCCTCGCCTGCAGGGCCGCCCCTTCCCCTTCAAGGCGCACTTCTCCGACGGCCGCCGCCTCGTCGACGTGCCGATCGCCGACCCCCGCGCGGACGCGGTGATCGAGCTGGACCTGCGCGCCTTGACGCCCGAGGACGCCCGCGACGGCGCGCGGTGGATCCGCCACAGCGGCGAGCAGCGCGACCGCCTGCTCTGGATCGCGGGTGACCTCGGCGCGGTGGAGGACGTGGCCAAAGAGCTCGTCCGCTCGCGCAAGCTCGTGAAGAAGTACGCGGGCCGAAAGGACTCCCTCTCCGCGCCGCGCAAGCTCCTGCTGCAGCAGGAAGAGAACCATGCCGAGGACCTCGAGAAGCGCCTGCGCGACGTGGTGAACGACGCCTGGGTGGCGGGCGCGATGTACTTCCGCGGGCGCACGTTCTCGCCGAGCGAGCACGGCCAAGCCTTCGGCACCGCGCTCCACGGCGCGGGCACGCGCGTGCTGCCCGAGCTCTTCGTCCACTTCGACGCCACGCAGGTTCAACCGAGCGAGCTCAAGCAGCTCTTCGAGGTCGACCTCATCGGGCCCTCGCCCAAGTTCCTCCCCGCCGAGCTCGGCATCCTCGAGGTCGACGGCGGGAAGTTCGTGGCGACCTGCAGCGGCGCGGTGCCCAAGCGCATCCTCGAGCACGTCGAGGGCCTCGGCGACGGAGGCACCACCGGCTCGGGCCTGCTCGCCACCTTCGGCGCCGCGCCCTACGGCTACGCCGTGACGCTCGTGAAGGCCTGCGTGATCGGCCTGCTCCGCGGGCAGCGCCTCCGCGTGGTCACCGAGGCGGGCGAGCTCACCGATCACCGCCAAGCGGGCGTGCGCGACCTCGAGCAAGACCGCGTGTTCCGCCGCGCGGGCATCTACCCGGCGGGCGAGGACGAGATCGGCTTCGGGCCGCGCGCGCGCATCCAGAAGTTCTTCGCGGAGCGCATGAACGTCGCCGTCGAGCGCGACGACTTCTCGATCGCGGACGCGGTCGCGCAGCACTTCCCCGCCGAGGCGCGTCGTCTGCGAGACCACCTCTCACGGCTCGACCGTCTGCCCGGCGCCCGGCGGGCGACCCCGGAGCTCGACAAGCTCGGCCTCGCGCTGGAGCAATGCCTGAAGAACTGCCGCGACACCAAGGCCACCGTGCGCACCGTGCTGCGGCAGCTCGACGCGCTGCTCGACGGCATCACGCGGCTGCGTCGGGACGAGGCGGAGCTCACCGACGTCGCCATCCAAGCGCTCCGCGAGGCCCACGAGGTCGTGCAGGTCCACGCCGCGCAGCTCGACGCGCACGGCCGCCTCGGCGTCGAGCTCGCGCAGTCCGCGGAGCGCCTCCAGGATCAGCTCGTGGACGAGCGCGCCTGGGTCGGCACCGAGGTGATGGCCCCGGACGTCGAGGCGCTGAAGGCGGCCTACGTGGCCGAGCGCCAGGAGCTCCTCGCGTGGCAGGAGCGCGAAGCGGAGGCCGCGCGCACGCGGGTGAAGAGCCGCGAGGGGTTCGCGACGCTCACCAGCGATCAGGCCCACCGCGTGCTGCGTCCCTTCGCGCTCGCCACGAGCACCACCACCGCCGACGCCATCGCCCCCACCCTCACCGCGCTCCGCGACACCTTCGAGGTCGCCCTGCGCCGGGCGGAAGAAGAAGCCCACGAGCTCCTCGACGCGATCCGCAGCGAAGGGGAGGAGCTGCCCGTGGTGCGCGTGAAGCTCGGCCTCTCCGGCCGCGAGGTCGGCACCGAGGCCGAGGTCGAGGCGCTGGTGGAGGACGTGCGGCAGACCTTGATGGCGCAGGTGAAGGCCGGCGCTCGGGTCCGGATCGCCTAAAGACGTTTGGCTATCGACCACTTGGAGCCGCGCCCGGCCTGATGAAAAAGGATCTTCTCGAGGTCGCGCGGTACGGGGACCGGCTCTGGCCGCGAAGCGGGAGCCACGCCACCGGGGACGAACGAGGACGGAACCGACGATGAGCATGACGGGTGAGGCGAAGTCGCGGCTGGCGGCGGCGATTCGGGGGTTGCGGACGTACCTGGTCGGGGATCCGAAGGAGGCCGGGCTGGACGCGGCGCGGGGGGCGCTCGACGAGGCGCTGGAGGGGACGTACCGGCTCTCGCTCGACGAGGAGAAGGCGGGGCTCGACGAGGCGGCGCGGCGACGGCGGGCGCGGCTCGTGGCCTGGCTGGAGGAGCAGGGCCGCGCGGACGAGACGGGCGGCAAAGCGAAGGCGTCGTCGAAGGGCACGAAGCTCGGCCGCGCGGAGGTCGCGCGGCACCTGCACGCGGCGGCGACGCAGGCGGCGTACACGCTCGTGCACCGGCTCGTCGTGCTGCGGCGGCTCGAGGCGCTGAAGCTGCGGCCGATCGCGGTGGTGACGGGCGGCTTCGAGAGCCGCGGCTACCGCGACTTCCGCGAGCTCGGCCCGCAGATCCGCGGCGGCGCGAGCGGCGCGTCGAGCGGGCCCTTCTCGGACGGGCTCGGGCGCGGGCTCTCCGGCACTGGCGGGCGCGACGAGACGGAGGGCTACGCGTTCTTGCTCGACCTCGTCTTCGCGGATCTCGCGACCGAGCTGCCGGGCGTGTTCGGGCCCGCGGGCGTCGCGGAGCTGGTGCCGGTGCCGGCCGCGGCGCTGCGGCGGGTGGTGGAGACGCTCGACGACCCGGCGCTGCAGAGCGCGTGGACGGACGACCTGGTGCTCGGCTGGGTCTACCAATATTGGAACGACCCCGCGCGCGAGGCGCTCGACGACAAGCTCAACCGCGGCGGCAAGGTCGAAGGGCACGAGCTCGCGAGCAAGACGCAGCTCTTCACCGAGCGCTACATGGTGGACTGGCTGCTGCAGAACAGCCTCGGCCCCAGGTGGCTCGCGATCTGCGCGCGGCACGGGTGGACCGCGGACCTGAACGCCGTCGGCCCGGACGGCGCGTCGACGCTGCAGCGGCTCGAGGCGCGGCGCGCGGAGTTTCGGGAGCGGCGCGAGCGCGGCGAGGTCTCGCTCACCGAGCTCATGCCGCTGCACACCGAGCTCGAGCGGCGCTGGGCCTACTACGTGCCGCAGCCGATCCCGGAGGATGCCGTTTCGAAAGCGCCGTCCTCGGTGCGCACGCTGAAGATCCTCGATCCCGCGGTGGGCTCGGGGCACTTCCTCGTGGTCGCGCTCGAGCTATTGGTTGCGCTCTACGAAGAAGAAGCGCGGCATCGGGGGCTCTCGCTCGCGGCCTTCGTGCGGGGTGACGCGGCGTCGAAGGGCGCGGCGAGCGACACGGTCGGTGACTCCGACGACGACGGCAAGCGCCTCGCGGTGGAGCGCATCCTCTCCGAGAACCTGCACGGCATCGACCTCGACCCGCGCGCGATCCAGATCGCGGCCGCGACCTTGTGGATTCAAGGCAAGGCGCTCGCGCCGAAGGCCACGCCGCCACGCCTGAACCTCGTGGCCAGCGACCTGCGCCTCGGCGCGTTGCGCCACGACGACCCCGCGCTCGTGGAGCTGCGCGCGGGGGTGGAGCGCGAGACGGGCATGCCAGCGTCGCTCACCGACGCGGTGGTCGGCGCGCTCAAGGGCGCGGATCACCTCGGCAGCCTCTTGAAGATCGATCGCGCGGTGGAGGAGGCGCTCGACGCGCACGAGCGCGCGCTCGGGCTCGGCGTGAAGTTCGCGCCCACGCAGACCTCGCTCTTCGGCGAGAGCACGCCCCAACAAGGGCAGATGGTCTTCGACCGCGAGGAAGCGCGCGCCTCGCTGACGGAGCGGCTGGAGACGTTTCTCGCGCGCCACACCCGCGCGGACGACCTCGGCCTCCGCCTCCGCGGGGAGCAGCTCGCGGCGGGCGTGCGCCTCGCGCGGATGCTGGGGGAAGGGCAGTACGACCTGGTGGTGGCGAACCCGCCCTATCAGGGGACCGCGAAGATGGCGGACGCGAAGTACGTGGCCGCTCGGTATCCGCTGGGGAAGGCGGATTTGTACGCGGCGTTTCTGCTGCGCGGGCTGGAGCTGGTGCGGGAAGGTGGGGTCAGCGCGATGCTGACCATGCGGAACTGGATGTTCATCAAGCAGTACGCGGGGCTGCGGGAACATCTGCTTTCGACATTTGATCTTCGCGCGCTGTCCGACCTCGGCACTGGAGCGTTTAGCAGTCGGTCGATGGACGACGTGATCTCTTCTGCGATGGTGATCTTTCGAGCCACGAGGCCGGAGGGTAGAACGGTCGCGCTTCAGACCGGGCCGCTCGCGGATCCCCGCCGGGACGCGGAGAAGCCGCTGCGCCGCCGGACCGCATTGGAACATCAGGAAGGACGGTACGAGTTCGACCCCGCGGCGGTGAAGGTCGTACCGGAGTGGCCGCTGGTGTACTGGTGGGGAACCGACTTCATCGAGCTATTCACCCGGCATAGACCATTCGGCGTACTCGCCCCTGCGAACAAAGGCATTTGCACGGGAGACGACACGAGAACTCTGCGGAGAGCATGGGAGGTCTTCGTGCGTCGCAGGTGGCAACCAACGATTCATGGGGCCAAGGGAATCGCGTGGTTTGAGCCATGTCAACTTGCCATTGACTGGTCCGCCGGCGGTCTGCTATTTGGTGTAATGGAAGAGTCCGGGCGAGGCACGCGATTCCAGGGCAAGCAGTTCTACTTTCGTTCCGGCGTATCTTTCTCGATGATCGGGTCGAGGTTCGTAGCCAGAATCCACAGATTTCGCAGTGTCTTCGGCGACAAGGGATCATCCATTTTTCCATCTGATACCCGAGCTGCAGTCTGCGCCATGAACCGAAGCCTTTCGCGAGAAATACTGAACTCACTGAATCCGTCTATTAGCTTTCAAGTGGGTGACGTAAACCGTCTTCCCTGCCTATCCGTCGATGGCTCGCCGGTTATCGCGCGCCTTCTCGATAACGCCTTCACCCTTCACGAATCCCACCGCGAACCCTCCGTCGAGTTCCGCACGCCCGGCCCCTCTCCCTGGCGCCACGCCCAAGCGTGGGCCCAGACCGCGGTCGACCGCCCCGAAGGCGCGCCGCTGCCGGAGTACGTCGAAGAGCTCGATCCGGAGCCGGCCAGCGATCACGTGAGCTTCGCGCTCGGGGTCGCGCTCGGGCGTTTTGGTGCGAACGGGGAAGGGATCGTGGATCCGAAGACGGGGCGGCCGGTGCCGGTGCCCACGCCGACCTTCTTGGGGGAGACGGACGTGGCGGCGGGGGCTGCGGCTCGAGCGGGTGCGACTCGGACGGGGAAGGCGGATCGCGCGACGGGAACGGACACGGAGACAGAGGCAGAGACCGAGTCCGCGCTTCGCGCGACGGGCACGGGCATGGGCACGGGCACGGGCACGGGCACGTCGACCGCCGCGAGCGCAGCCGCGGACGCCGACGGGCCGGACCTGCTCGTGCACGCGTTGCCGCACGGGCTGCTCTTCCTCGATCGCACGCTCGACGACGCGGACCTGCGCGACGGGCTCGGGCATCCGGCGGCGAAGGGGCTGCACGAGGCGTGGGCGACGTACGGGCCTTCGCACGCTTCGCAGTGGACGACGCGGAGCTCGCTGCGCGACTTCCTCGCTTTGGACTTCTTCAAGGACGTCCACAAGGGGATGTACGAGAACCGGCCGATTCATTGGCCGATCTCTTCCGAGAAGAAGACCTTCGTGACGTGGGTGAACATTCACCGGATGGACGCGCGGACCTTGAAGGTGCTGCTCGCGGATCACCTGCTGCCGCGGCTCACGCAGATCGAGGGCGAGCTGGCGGACCTGCGCGCCGCGCGGGACGGCGCGGATCGCAAAGCCGCGAAGACGGCGGAGAAGCAGCTTGGCAAGCTGCTGGCGGCCAAGGACGAGCTGGAGACGTTCGTGGCGGACGTGGCGCAATGCGCGGAGCGCGGCCCGTTGCCCATCGATCCGAAATGCCCGCCGCGCGAACGCGACGCGCCCTACGCTCCCGACCTCGACGACGGCGTGATGATCAACTCCGCCGCGCTCTGGAAGCTGCTCGAGCCGCAGTGGAAAGACCCGAAGAAGTGGTGGAAGGAGCTCGCGAGCGCAGCGCCCGCGCCGGAGGACCCGAAGAGCAAGGCGACGCTCGCGGCTGACCCCGCGAGCACATGGGTGGAGGGGGGCCCCGTCCGGGCTTTGCCCGGTGGGGGGAGGGGCGCCGGAACGCCCCTCCGAGCAGGAAAGGGCAAGGACTACGACTGGTCCCACCTCGCGATGCGCTACTTCCCCACGCGCGTCGACGAGAAGTGCCGCCGCGATCCGAGCCTCGGCGTCGCCCACGGCTGCTTCTGGCGCTACCACCCCGAGCGCGCGTGGGCGTGGGAGCTGCGCCTGCAAGACGAGATCGGCACCGCGGAAGACGGGGGGCCCTTCCGGATTCGCGAGGCGCCGTACCGCCCGGGCGGACGTGACCTCGGTGACGGCGACCTCGGCGACTCGGGCGACGAAGCCCTCCGCGCCACCTTCCTCCGCGATCACCCCGAGCTCGCGATCGCCGCGCTCGAGAAAGAAGCGATCCGCCGCATGGGCCGCGGCGCCAAACGCAAACGCGTCGACACCTTCGAGCTCCACGAGCCCGGCCTGTGGAGCACGCACGCGGCGACCCTCTACGAGCTCGAGCTCAGCCTCAGCGAACGCCAAGGCCACCCGCTCACCATCCACGCCCCCGACGAGCCCGAAGCCCGCGCCGCCTACGAGCAGGCCCACCCCGAGGCCGTCTCGGACCGCAAGCACCGCCTGGCGGCCCTGAAGCCGCTGGAGCTGCTGGGGGACGGGGACGACGACGACGGTCCCGACGACGACGGTCCCGACGACGACGGTCCCGACGACGACGGTCCCGACGACGACGGTCCCGACGACGGCGACTGACTCAGCCCGCTTCGACGAGTCTCAGAAAGCGCTGAACGGAGCCGACGACGTCGGCCTGGGTCGCGGCGTCGAGCGTCCCGTGGATGAACTCGGCCGCCCCTCGTGGACCAGGTGCGTTCGTGCCGTGGAAGTCGTCCTCGAGGCAGGTGAGCGCCAGGGCGGCGTCTGGATCGCCAACGAGGGGAAGGAAACGGGTTGCGACGTCGGTGACGTCGTCGCCGTAGTGCTGGAGCACGTAGAAGAGATCGTAGGCATCTTTGTTCTCGGTCCTTCGGTGGAACGCCAACGCCTTGAGCACCATGTACGCGCCAGCACCGCAGACCCACACCTCTCGCGCCGCGTCCGCGCCGTCGAGGGTCCGACCTTCGATCCGGATCTTCTCTCGATCCCGAAACGCGCATTGGAGCCCCGGGATCACGAACGCCGCGAAGTCACGCTCGAGGTTCTGCAGCTTGCCCCCCGTCGAACCACGGCTGGGCGGAATCAGAAAGTCGACGGTCACCCCGCCTTCTCCGACCCATCGCTGCCGCGTCGGCTTGCCGTCTTCGGTCTTGTCCATGGCGAACCCCGCGCCGCGCAAGCGTTCGCTCAAGGTCCGGTATTGCTCCTCGTCGAAGAGCGCGAGGCTGAGTCCGACGTCGAGATCGAGCGTGCCGACGTGGGGGTCGCCCTCTTCGGGCGGTGGAATGAGGAGTGAAGGAACGAGCCCGCCGACGATCACGAGCTCGTCCATGAGGTCGCCCACCTTCGTCGCGATGGTGAGGCAGGTCGCGCGGACGAGGTCGAGCTGCTCGTTCGAGTACGCGCTGGCGTGCTTGGGCTTGAGGGGCGGCATCGTCGAACGTCAGGCCCAGGTGGGCATCAAGAGCTCCGAGCGCAACCGCTCCGCTGCCTCCGCCGCGCGTTCCGGATGCGCCTCGAGGTCGAGCGCGGCCTGAACCGGATGGACGCAGCGCACTTCGTCGTGGACACCGGCGCCAGCGAAGATCCCCGCGTCGTTGGGCACCACGAGCCAGAGGTTCGCGCCTCGCGGGTCCGCACGAAAACCGAGGCGCTCCTCGAGCTCCGGGTCGAGCTCCGACGCCAAGTAGAAGGTGGCGACTCGAAACGTCGCGAAGTGCGTCATCTGCCACGCCGCGGAGAGCCCGGTGGCCGCGTGCTCCACGGCGGCCTCGGCAAGGGTGTCCGCGACGAAGCGGGTCAGCGCGCTTCCCGTCCGCGCGGCGACGTGACCGCGAATCGACGTGTGCTTGTCGAAACGGTACTCGTCACGCCAGGCCTCGAAGAGAAGCGGCGGCTGGGGCACGCGGACGAGGCCGTCCTCACGGGTCACGAGCTGCTGTTCCTCCAGGCGCGAGAGCACGCGGCTCACCAACCCTTGGCTCACCCCCGTTCGCTCCGCGAGCTCGTGCTGGGGGAAGGCGCCCTTCGGGTGCATCAGGAGCCAGCGGGTGATTCGCGCGCTCTTCGGCGCGAAGGCGCTGCTCGGACGGCCGCGCTTCGCGAACGCGTTGGGGTTCCCTTCGACGATCACCCGGAGGCCGGGCCCCGTGATGTGCGCGTTTCCGCTGAGGTCCAACCAGGACACCGCGGCGCTCTCACACACGCGCTTGCCGGCAGGCGTCATGAAGGGCACCACGACGAGGGGAATGGCCGCGCGGCGTAGCTTCTTCACCGACGAAACGAGGCTGGTGGCCGCCGTGCGAACGACTCCCGGTGAAGACGACGCCTCGACCCCCACCACGAAGAGCCGGTCCTTGGTGCGAAGGGCGAGGTCGACATGGGGGTCACCAACATCCGACGCGAGCTCCACTTCTTGCCGCGCGAGCGAGAGCGCGCCGGCCAAAGCGCTCGGCACCCGTTTCTCCCAACGTTTTCCGGCCGACGTCGGCATCTCGTTTACTAAATAGACGATCTTTACCTCACAGTAAAGATCACTTGTTTGGTAAACCAGCGCGGGCGGGCGCCGCGGTGGACCAGGCGCACCGCCACCTGGAGCAGAGCCGGGTCGCCCTGCTCTTCCCGCGCTTGCCCGAGAGTCGATTGAACCTCGAGGCGGCGTCTCGCGTTCGTTTCCTCCAAGCGTTGCGGGCGCTTAGAGCCCGCGGAAGTCCGTCGAACGTGGCCCCCTCGCGTGCTACCGTGTCGGCTCCATGACTTCGGTGGGCGAGCGCATTCGCGAGGCACGGGACGCGGCGAAGATGAGCGACGAGCTCCTCGCCAAGCTGGCCTGCGTGGAGCTCGAGGCGGTGCGGGCGGCGGAGGCGGGCGGGGACGCGCTCTCCGCCGCGGAGGTCGATCGGATCGCGCAGGTGTTCGGGGTTCGTCGACGAGACTTTCTCCGCACGGGCGCGGCGCATGCGCCCCTCACGCTGCTCCTTCGCTCGAGCCACGATGACGGGGTCGAGGCCGAGGTGGCGCGCGAGCTCTCGTCCGGGCTCGGGGAGTTCCTCCGCGTCGTGAGTGACGTGGCCGAGCTCGAAGCGGCGCTCGGTCGACCGAAGGTCACGCTTCCGAGGCCGCCGCGGCTGCATCGACCGCGCGGCGAGCACGCCGGAGAGCAGCTCGCGCGCTCGGTGCGCGCACACCTCGGGCTCGGCGACGCGAAGCGGATTTCGTCGATGCGACGCCTGGTGGACGAGCTGGGCGTTCGCGTGATCTGGGTGACGGAGGCGCAGCTCGACCGCCGTATCGACGGCGCGTCGACGCTCACGCCACGTCCCGCGATCCTCGTGAACCTCTTGGACCTCGAGCGCTTCCCGTGGCGCGCCCGGATGACGCTCGCGCACGAGCTCTGCCACCTGCTCTACGACTACAAGCGCGCGCGGCCGGCGCTGGTCAGCCCGCAAGTCGTGAAGTGGGGATCGATCGCCGAGATCGAGGAGCGCGCGCGCGCGTTCTCGGCGTGTTTGCTCGCGCCGACCACGGGGGTTCGTGCGTTGGTCGATGGGCTCGACCCCGCGAGCGACGAGGCGGTGCGACGGGTCGGCGAGCGTTTCGGCGTGGGCCAGACGGTGGCCATCAACCGGCTCCAGCACACCTTCCGACTCTCCGCGGAGACACGCTTGCAGATGCAGCGTCGTTCGGTGGTCTACGAAGCCGACTTCTCCGGCGACCTCGTCGAGCCACACGAGGTGGGGTTCCGAAACGGCGTGCTCGAAGCGTTGGTGCGCGAGGCGTTGCGCTCGAAGAAGGTGAGCGTGGTGAACGCACGCCAGCTGCTCGGGCTTCGCGCCTCGGAGCCGCTGCCCTTCGAGGAGCTCCCGCTCGAACGACGCGCTCCAGTCGTCGCAGATGGCGAGGACATCCGTCGGAAGGCGGAGCGGCTGCTCCACGAGAAGTGGCCCGGCCTCATGGCGACGCACGCCGAACGGCGAGGGAACGCCTGGCAGGTGCAGGTCGTCGAGGGCGGCATTGGCCGTCGTGCGGTGCTCTGCGGCCACCTCGTGCTCTCGGCGAGCGGGGAGCTGCTCGAGTCGCGCCTTCAGCTCGACTCAACACGCTCCGACGCGTCATCCGCATGATCGTGGCGCACCACGCGCAGTCCTTCGTCAACTCGTGCACCCCCGCGTGCGCCTGCATGATTCAGAAGCGCCGTGGGCTGTCGCCGACCGAGGCCGCGTTCCACGCGGGCGCACCGACAGCGGGATACGACGTTGAGCAGATCGTGGACGCGGCCTGGCTTTCGGGGGTTCGTAAGGCCTCGCTCGGACCTGACGAAGAAGATGAGCTGCGGGTCGCGGTAGACACGGGCGATTGGGCGGTCGTGAAGCTCGCGACGGCGCGGTACGGACCGTGGCTCGCGGCCCAGAAGCCACGCCGAACGTCGCGTCACGGCGACCTCTGGCAGCCCGGCGAGTGGGCCTACCACTCGGTCGTCGTCGTCGACTACGACGCGAGCTCGTGGAGCCTGCTCGATCCGTGGTTCTCCGCGACGGGTCAGCCGTTGATGATCCCGGACACGACATTCTCCGCGTGTTTCGCGGGCCTCGCCGTGATCGCGCAACGCTGACGCGGAACCCGATGGCGCGGCGTCCGTTGGCGATGCGGTGAAGCAGCCCGTCTTCGGTAGACGACGACTTTCGCGTACGAATCCGAGGACTTTCGTGGCATCTTCGGCCTCCGGCGACGGGAGCGGGGTAGAGGATGGAGTTGCAGGAGCAGGCCGCGACGGACGCGACGAAGAGCGCGCTCGGGCCGGTGTCGGAGGCGCTGCTGCGGGAGCTGCGGGAGTACACGCGCAAGCACGGCGTGGTGCTTTGGCTCGACGGCGCGAACCACTTCGGCGGCTTTGTCGACCGGCTGCTCGCGACGCGGCCACGCGAAGGCGAAGGGGGCGCGGAGGCCCGTGGTGACGGACGCGCGCATGGCTTCTCGGTCCGCGCCTTTCGCGGGAGCTACCTCGAGCTGATGCTCGCGCTCGACGGTGTGGCGGGTGGGGCGGCGAAGGTGCCGCTGCTGGTGCACCTGCCGGGGCTCGACGAAGAGTCCGTGAAGCTCACGCCGATCTACGAGCTCTACGCGGCGGGCACGCGGTTTCGGAAGGCGCTGCCGACGCTGATCACCGAGGCGGCGGCCGGGCTGGTGAAGCCTGAGCGCATCTCCGCGGTCGCGAGCACGGCGTCCCTCGCGGAGGCGGACGCTTGGCTCGCGCGGGCGCTGCAGTCGTCCGAGGACGACGACGGCCGCGAGCTCCGCACGCAGCTCGACGCGCTGGGGCCCAAGGGCGTCATGGACGACCTGATCGGCGAGGGCTTCTTGACGCCGCGCCTCGTCGAGCCCGAGGTCCGGAGCGCGATCGCGGAGCGGATGGCGACCTGGCTCGGGGTCGGCGACGCGTGGCGGGAGCTCTCGGTCGTCGGAGAAGTCGCGGGCGCGCGCCAGCACGCCGAGCACCTGGCCTTCGTCTTCGCGAGCTTCGCGATGGCGGTCGAGTACGTCGACGACCTGAGGCGTCCCCCGGTGCAGGAGCTGCTGGCGCCGCTCGCGAGGCTCCCGAAGCCACTGAAGGAGACGGGGCGCGAGCTGGCCAAGCACCTGCGCAAGCGCCACGACGCCTTCTACGAGCGCATCGCGAATGAGACGGAGGCGCTGATCCCGGAGGAGAAGCTCCGCGCGAAGGCGGAGGACCTGGGAGACGTCGACACCTTCCGCTTCGAGGAGGAGGTGCTGCTGCGCGCGGCGCTGGCGGCGCTCGACGGGGAAGACTTCGCGCGGGCGGCCGAGTGGGCGGAGCTTCGGCTCGGCGCGCGGGCCAAGAAGGCGGCGGGCAAGGCGGGCAAGGCGGGCAAGGCGGGCAAGGCGGCCCAGGCGGAGACGAAGCGCCGGAGCTCGACCTATTGGTTGCGCAAGAGCCCCGAGCGGCGCTCAGCGTGGCAGCTCGTGCTCGACGCGGCGCGGGTCGGGCTCGCGGCGCAGGCGGCGGGCGAGCTGCGCGCGAAGACCCTCGCCGACGCGCTCGCGGCCTACCGCACGCGCGGCGCCGCGGTGGACCAGGCGCACCGCCACCTGGAGCAGAGCCGGGTCGCCCTGCTCTTCCCGCTCTTGCCCGAGTACGAGTCGCTGCGCGCGCAGCTCGATCGGGCGCGCGCGGTGTGGCTGCGCTTCGCCGACGCCTGGGCCGCGTCGTTCAACGCGCTCTGCGAGGCCGAGGGCTTCCTGCCGCCGCCCGCCCTCCAGCAGCGCGCGCTCTTCGACGAGGTCGTGCGCCCGATGACGAAGGACGGCCTGACCGCGTACTTCGTGGTCGACGGGCTGCGCTTCGAGATGGGCGAGGAGCTCTTCCGCATGCTCGACGGGTCGGTCGCGGCGACGAGCGTGCGCCTCGACGCGCGGCTCGCGGAGCTGCCGACGGTGACGGAGGTGGGCATGAACGTGCTCGCGCCGGTCGCCGACGGTGGGCGGCTGCGGCCCTCACTCACGGCGGAGGACCGCGGGAAGGTTGTCGGCTTCTCGACCGGCGAGCTCGTGGTCGGGACGCCGGAGACGCGGCGGCGCACGATGCACGAGCGCGTCGGCGGTGGGCAGTGTCCGTGGCTCGAGCTCGACGAGGTGGTGAGCCGCGACGTCACCTCGCTTCGGCGGTCGGTGGCGCAGGCGAAGCTCGTGGTGGTGCACGCGATCGAGATCGACAAGGCCGGGGAGAGCGGCATCGGTCCTTCGGTCTTCGCGAGCAGCCTCGGGAAGCTGAAGGCGGCGTGGCGCTTGCTGCACGACGCCGGGGTGCGACGCTTCGTGTTCACCGCCGACCACGGCTTCCTCCTCCACGACGGAGTGCCGATCGCGGACGGCGGCACGATCGCGGTGCAGTCGCAGGGACGAAAGATCGACCCCCAACGCCGCCACGTCTTCACCTCGGCCGCGACCGACCACGAGGGCGAGGTGCGGGTCCCGCTCTCGGCCCTCGGCTACGAGGAGACGGGCGCGCACGTGCGCTTCCCGCGGACGACGGCGGTCTTCGATCGCGGCGACCGGTCGAAGAGCAACTACGTCCACGGCGGCAACAGCCTGCAGGAGCGGGTCATCCCGGTGCTCACGGTGGTCCATCGCGCGGCCGCGGGCGCGACCACGCTCCGCTACGTGGTGCGCGGGTCGCGCGGGGAGCCCTTGGCCGGCCTGCAGTGCGTGCGCGCGGTGGTCGAGGTCGCCGCGCAGCGGAGCCTCGAGTTCGAAGGCGCGGCCGAGCTGGAGCTCGCCCTGCGCGCGACCGACGACGCGGTGCAGGCCGAGCTGGTGGACGTGCGCGGCGGGGGGCGGCGCACCGACGCGGGCACGGTGCTCGCGCGGGTGGGACAGGAGCTCGAGATCTTCTTCCGGCTCGCGACGAGCCAGGCGGTGGAACGCGCGCAGATCGAGCTCTCGCACCCGAGCAAGATGGCGGACGTCGAGCCCGCGACCTTGGCGGAGTACTTCGAGGTGATGCCGCGGACCAAGGCCAAAAAGGGCGAGGTCGACGTCGACGTCGAGCATGATGCTGACGCTCGAACCGCCTCGACTCCGCCCGGGTCGGGGGCGTGGCTCGACGCCTTGCCGGAGGTGGCGCGGGGGGTCTTCTCGCACCTCGCTCAGCACGGCGCGATCACCGAGGAGGAGATCGTGCGCAAGCTCGGCAGCACGCGCGCGGCGCGACGCTTCGCGCTGCAGTTCGAGGTCTACGCGCAGCGCGTGCCCTTCGGGACGCGCATCGACTTCGTCGGCAACCTCAAGCGATACGTGAAGGTCTCATGAGCAATCCCGTCGAGCACGTCTTCGAGTCGCTGCGAAAGGGCCTCGTGCCCGAGCGCGGCATCGACACCTTCGCGGTCGGGGTGGACCGCCCGCGGGGAGAGCTCCACCGCCAGCTCGAGCTCGCGGCGAAGGGCGAAGGCACGATCAAATTCCTCCGCGGCGGCTACGGCTGCGGCAAGACCTTCATGGCGCGCCTCGCGATCTTGGACGCGCAGCAGAAGGGCTTCGCGACGAGCTTCGTAGTCGTCTCCGACAACGACCTGAAGTTCCACCGCTTCGACGAGCTCTACGGCAAGGTGATGGCGGAGCTGAGCACCGCCGTGTGTCCGCGCGGCGCCCTCGGCGACATCCTCGACCGCTGGATCGCGCGCATCGAGGACGCGCTGATCGAGGCGGGCGTGGACGAGGACGCGCCGGACTTCTCCGCGCGAGTGCGTAAGCGGCTCGACGAGGACCTCGCGTCGCTGACCGGCGGCAAGGCGCCGCAGGACTTCGTGCGGGTGATCCAGACCATCTTCGACCTCAAGGAGAAGGGCGAGATCGCGGAGGCCGGCGCGCTCATCTCGTGGCTGGCGGGCAGCGGCAACGTCTCGGCGAGCGCGAAGAAGGCGGCGAGCATCAAGGGCGACATCGAGAGCCGCGACGCGCTCGAGTACCTCCGTGGGGTGCTGGAGATCGTGAAGGCCGCCGGCTACGCGGGGCTCCTGATCGTGATCGACGAGGCGGAGACGATCCTGCGGACGCGCTCGGACTCGCGGCACAAATCGCTCAACGGGATCCGGCAGATCGCGGACGCCTCTGGCTCGTACCCCGGCCTCTTCTGGCTCTTCACGGGCACCCCGGAGTTCTTCGACTCGCGCCAAGGGGTCGCCGGTCTGACCGCGCTCCACGACCGGATCCGTTTCCTCAAGCAGGGCAAGTTCGCGAGCCCGCGGCAAGCACAGCTCGAGCTGGAGCCCTTCGACGCGGAGCGCCTGCGCGGCGTCGCGTTGCGGCTACGCGACCTCTACCCGGCGAAGGATCGGGACCGGCTCGAGCGGCTCGTCAGCACCGCGTTCATCGACCGCCTGGTGGCGGAGGTGACGAAGGGCTTCAAGGGCGACGTGGGCGTGGTGCCGCGGCAGTTCCTTCGCGAGTTCGTGAACGTGCTCGACAGCACGGACGACTTTGACGACTACGACCCCAACACCGAGTACGCGTTCACGCCCGAGCCGCTGAACGCCGAAGAGCAGCATCGCCTGCACGGCGGTCAGGTCGAGGTGCCGGACGACGACGACGGCCCGGTGCCCGTCGAGGACGTGTGGTGAGCGTCTTCGCGCGCCTCTCGCCGCGCTTGCAGCAGGCGATCGTCGCGCGCCTCGGGTGGAGCAGCCTGCGCCCGGTGCAGGACCTCGCGGGGGCCGCGCTCCTCGACGGGAAGAACGCGGTGGTCCTCGCGCCGACCGCGGGCGGGAAGACCGAAGCGTCGATGTTCCCGACGCTCTCGCGCTTGATCGACGACCCGGCCTCAGGGGTGGGCGCGCTCTACGTCGCGCCGATCAAGGCGCTGCTCAACAACCAGGCCGAGCGCCTGGGCCTCTACACCGAGATGGTGGGCCTCTCGCGCTTCGTCTGGCACGGCGACACGAGCGACGGCGAGCGCAAGAAGTTCTTGCGGGAGCCGAGCGAGCTCCTGATGACGACGCCGGAGTCGCTGGAGGTGATGCTGGTCTCGCAGCGGGTCGACGAGAAGAAGCTCTTCGCCGATCTGCGCGTGGTGGTGATCGACGAGATCCACGCGCTCGCCGGCACCGATCGTGGCGCGCACTTGATCAGCGTGGTCGAGCGCCTCGCCGCGATCTCGAAGCACGACGTGCAGCGCGTCGGGCTGAGCGCGACGGTGGGCAACCCCGAGGCGATCCTCACGTGGATTCAGGGGACGTCGAAGCGTGAGGGGGTGGTGGTCGACCCACCGAAGTCGCCGGCGAGGCGCGAGCTCCTGGTCGCGCACCGCCCCGAGCTCGACGTGCTCGCGGAGGACGCGTCGAAGCTCGCGCGTGGCAAGAAGAGCCTCTTCTTCTGCCAGTCGCGCGCGACCTCGGAGGCGGTGGCGGAGCGCATGCGCCACGCGGGCACCGACGTCTTCGTGCACCACAGCGCGGTGTCGCGCGAGGAGCGGCAGCTCGCGGAGGAACGCTTCCACCACGGCGGCATCGGCGACCGCGGCCAAGGCGCGTGCATCGTGTGTACGTCGACCCTCGAGCTCGGCATCGACGTCGGCGACCTCGATCGTGTGCTCCAAGCCGACGCGCCCGACACCGTGAGCTCGTTCTTGCAGCGCATGGGCCGCACCGGACGGCGCGCGGGGCAGAGCGCGAACACGACGTTCCTCTGCGAGAGCCGCGACGCGGTGCTCCAGGCCATCGCGCTGGTGGAGCTCGCGCGCGCGGGCCGGGTCGAGTCGATCGAGGTCGAGGGCCGCGCGTGGCCGGTGCTCGTGCATCAGTTGCTCGCGCTCAGCCTCGCGCACGAGGGCGTCACGGCGGAGGACGCGTGGACGCACCTCTCGAAGGTGCCGGACTTCCGTGGGATCCACCGCGCGGAGTACGACCGTCTGCTGCGCTGGATGCTGCGCGACCGCTCGCTCGTGCTGGTGTCCGGGCGCCTCGTGATCGGACCGAAGGCGGAGAAACGCTTCGGGCGCCGCAACTTCATGGAGCTCTACGCGGTCTTCTCGAGCCCGCAGAGCTATTCGGTCGTCGGCAAGAACGGCAACCCCATCGGCACCCTCACGCAGACCTTCGTCGACCGCCTCGTCGAGGGCGCGAGCTGCTTCCTGCTCGGCGGACGGGCGTGGGTGGTGATCCGCGTGCGGCACCAAGAGCGGGTGCTCACCGTCGAGCCGGCGCCGCGCGGCAAGCAGCCGACCTGGGGCGGGTATCTGCCGCAGTTCCTCGGCTTCGAGCTCTGCCAGCGCATCCGCGACGTGCTCGCGGGCGACGACGACTACGCCTACCTCGACGAGACCTCGCGCGCGGTGCTCGCCGAGCGTCGTGAGGGCATGGAGGACGTCTTCGCGCGCGGCGGCATCGAGCAGGCCGAGAGCAGCGCGGGCCCCGAGCTGCTCTGGTGGACCTTCGCGGGCGGCCGCATCAACTCGACCCTCCGCTACGCGCTCGAAGCGGTGGGCGGCGACTGGAAGGTCATCCCCGACAACTTCTTCGTGAAGGTCCGCGGCGAGCACCTCGACGAGGCCCAGCTTCGCGCCGCGATCGAGCGTCTCACAGACCTCGAGCTCTGGGAGAACGAGAAGATTTGGTCGGAGATCGCGAGCGATCTACCGAACTACCGCCTCAGCAAGTTCCAGGTGCTGATGCCGCCGTGGATCGAGCGCGAGGTGGTCGCGAGCCATCTCCTCGACGTCGCGGGCGCGTGGCGCTTCGTGTCGGCTTCGTTCGAGGTGAGCGCCGCGAGCGCCCGCACGTTGGCGCGCGTCCCCGAAGGCGTGCGCGCCCCGAGCGCGGAGGATCTCGAGCGCGCCGAGCGCCCGATGGCCGTGGATGCTGCGGTGACGAAGAGCACGGCGGCGCCCCGAACGCGACCCCTCGCGTGGATCCGGAGCGACGCCGAGCTCCTCACGGCGGTCGCCAGCCTCCAAGACGCCGAGGTCCTCGGGCTCGACGTCGAGACCACCCTCGCGAGCCGCACCCTCTGCCTGCTCCAGATCGCGACCGCCGAGCGCACCTACCTCGTCGACGCCCTCGAGGTCAGCGACCTCTCCCCCCTCGCCCCGCTGCTCGCGAGCGAGTCGCTGCCGAAGGTGATCCACAACGCCACCTTCGAGCGCCAAGTCCTCGGTCGCCTCGAGCTCCCCCTCGGCGGCGTGATCGACACCCTCAAGCTCTCCCGCGACCTCCGCGGCCGTGACGCCGAAGGAGGCCACGGCCTCCGCGCCGTCTGCGCCCGCGAGCTCGGCGTCGACGTCGACAAGACCGAACAAACCAGCGACTGGACCCAGCGCCCGCTCACGGCGAGCCAGGTCGAGTACGCCGCGCGCGACGCCGAGGTGCTGCTGGAGCTGTGGAAGGTGTTCGAGCCGCTGGTGAAGCAGCTCTCGTTGGTGTGACCCTGGGGTGCCGATGACCGTTCCGACCTACGCCGAGATGATCGAGCCCTTGCTGCGTGTCCTTCACGAGCGTGGCCCATTGCGCGCGAGCGAAGCACGCCTGGCGGTCGCCGACCGCATGGGACTCACGGAGCAGCAGCGTTCCGAGCTGCTGCCGAGCGGGGCGCACGCCCGCTACGCGCACCGTGTCGGCTGGGCGCAGGACAGCACGAAGCGACACGGTCTCACCACCTCGGAGAGCTGGGGTACGTGGCAGCTCACCAAGGCGGGCCGAGAGCTGCTGGAGAAACATCCGCAGGGCCTCCCGGCGGAGGAGGTGCAGCGCATCGCCACGCAGAAGCGCAACCTCTCGATCGCGGAGATCTTGAGCGGTGAGCCTGAAGGCCCCCACCCGATCCCTCCCATCAGCAGCGAGAGTCCGGAAGAACGGCTCGAGGCGGCGCTACAAGAGATTCGCGCCACCGTCGCGCGCGAGCTGCTCGAGCGCATCCTTGCGGCACCTCCAGAGTACTTCGAGGGCCTCGTGCTCGAGCTCCTTCACGCGCTCGGCTACGGAACCTCGCGCAGCGATCTACAGCGCGTGGGCAAGAGCGGCGACGCGGGCATCGACGGAGTGATCGCGTTGGACCGGCTCGGACTGGAGAAGGTCTACGTCCAGGCCAAGCGGTGGCAAAGCAACGTCGGACGCCCTGAGTTGCAGGCCTTCTTTGGGGCCCTCGCGGGACAACGCGCGCGCAAGGGCGTGTTCATCACGACCGGCGGCTACACGCGCGAGGCGCTCGAGTTCGTTGCCACCGTGCAGGACTCGATCGTCGTCGTCGATGGGGCACGCCTGACCGAGCTGATGATCGACTACGCGGTCGGCGTCGGGCATCGCGTCGTGAAGCTACCCCACGTCGACACGGACTTCTTCGAGCCCGCATGATCGGACCCTCGGCGGAGCTTCACGCGAACGGGGGTCATCGCTTCGCCCGGTAGACCTTCACCCCGCTGGCTGTGCTCACCTCGATCACGAAGGGCAGTGTCCACTTCTCGATGGTGACCGCGAAGCTCCTCGCGCGGCGCGGGCTGCCGAGCATGTTGACGAGCTCGGTCTCGCTGATGGAGCCGTGCAACTCCAGGTGCAGAAGCGCCTTGCGGTAGAGCGGGTCGTCGATCGCTGCGGCCCACGCAGGCACGTTCGGCGACGACGCCTCCGTGGTGACCGCAGCCAAGACCGGTTGCGACTTGCGCACCGGACGCCCTCGCGGCGGCTCGCTCTTCGGGGGCGGTTCGACCTTCGCGGGCGCGCGCAACGCCGCGAGGTGCTCGCGGTAGACCGGGGCTTGCACCGCGCCCCGCACGCCGGGGACGAGCGCCTCGATGGCTTGGAGGATCTCGGCGGGTCGACGACGCCACGCCGCCGCCGTCACGGGCAGCACCTTCCACCCTCGGTCGCCGAGCACGTTCGCGCGATGCACGTGGCGCTCGAAGGGCGTGATGGGCTCGAGGCCCTCGTCGAGGAGCAGCCCGAGCACGAAGCGGTTCGGGTCCTTCGGATCGAGGATCGCGATCGGGACGCGGAAGCCCGACGCGCCGACGTCGAGCTCGTGCGGGATGCCCGCCGCCTCGAGCGCCAGCGCGACCTGCGCGCGCAGCGGCACGAAGCCCTCGACCGGGAGACGCGCGTGGGGGCGCAGCTCGCCGAGCTTGCCCGCAGACTCACGCACCAGCGAGAGCACGCGGTCGGCCTGCGCGCGCCTGCCTGCGGAACGATGGCGCGAGAACTCCAGGAACTGCTTGAAGAGGTAGGGCCCTGGGTTCTTCGCGGAGCCGATGCTCAAGAGGTCGGGGTCGAAGGAAGAGACCACGTAGCACTCGTGCTTGGCGCGCGAGATGGCGACGTTGAGGCGACGTTCGCCGCCCTTCTGCCCGAGCGGACCGAAGCGCGCCGGCACGTACTTCTCGCCCGAGACCTGACCCTTGCGACGCCGCTCCTGCGGGGCGTGACCGAGCGAGAAGAGGATCACGTCGCGCTCGTCACCCTGCACGTTCTCGAGGTTCTTCACGAAGGGACGATCGTCGAGGTTCTCGACCCCCGTCGCGTCGTCCCAGAGGCGACCGAACGCGGTGTCCTTGGCGCGTCGACGCTCGATGGCGTCGAGGATGGTCTTGCGCTGCTTGAGGTTGAACGTGATCACGCCGAGGGTCGGCGCGTCCGGACGCGCGAGGAGCTCGTGGACCTGGTCCACGACGCGCTCCGCCTCGGGCAGGTTCACGCCCGCGTCGTACGAGCCGTTCGGCACGTGGATCCACTTGAGCGCGCTCGGTGCGGCGGGGCCGGAGGTCGCCGGGATCGTCTGCAGATCGCCGCCGTACATCGCGTGGTTCGAGAACGCGATCAGCGCCTCGTCGCGGCAGCGGTAATGCCACTTCAAGCCAGCATGCGCGACCCGTGAGCGCGCGAGGGTGAGCAGCGACTCGGACGAGAGAAGATCGCGAATCGCCTCGGCCTCGGCCTCGACCTCGACACCGCCCTCGTCCTCGTCGTCGGTGCCTCCGCCGAGCGCGAAGTACGACGTCGGTGGCATCTGCTTCTCGTCGCCGGCGATGACCACCCGCTTGCCACGGAAGAGCGCGGGCAAGCCCGACTCGACGGTGCACTGCGAGGCCTCGTCGATGACCACGAGATCGAAGAGCGCCTCGCGAGGGAAGAGCACCGCCATGGTCTCGGGCGAGAGGAGCCACACCGGGACCGCGTCGAGCAGGCCGCGCGGCGCGAACCTGCGGACGAAGGTGCGGAGCGGCAGTAGGCGCCGCTTCTTCCGCGACTCCTTGAGCATCTCCTCGCGCGCCTTCTGCTCCTCGCTCTTGCGCTCGTAGCGGGCCGCCACGGGCAGCGCCTCGGCGCGTCGCACGTCGACCGACGCGACGATGCGCTCCGCCTGGATGTCGCTGAGCTCGCTCTCGAGCTCGGCCAGGCGCTTGCCTTGCCGCTGCGTCTCGCGTTCCTCCGCTGGCGTACCGAGCTGCGCCAGCTCTGGTGTTCGCGCTTCGAGCGCGGCGAGCCAGGTCTCAGCCCAGGCACGAACCACCGCCTCACCAACCGTGGACCGGCGCCTCGGGCAGCGCGCGATGCAGCGCTCCGAGCAGCTCCAACGCTCCCGGAAGCAGACGCTGCGCGCGCTCGATCAAGCCGTCCGACTCGACCACACGCTCGCCTTCCTTGCGCAGCCCGCCGAGGAGCGCGGCGAGCGACGCGGCGGAGGGCGTCTCGCCGAGAGAGGTGAAGACCTGCGCCACTGGGACGGCCGCGGCCACGAGCGCGTCGTGTGCGTCGAGGTACGCGAGTCGTTCGTCGACGCGCGCGTCCCACTGCGCGACCGAGCTCGCGCTCCACTCCGTCGACCACGCGCCGACCGCGGCGAGCGCCGGTGCGCCCGCCAAGAGCATGTGGGCCTCCTCGCCGACGGTGCCGAGGCGCTCGACGAAGCCTCCGATCGCTCGAGATTCGCGAGGCAGCCGACGTTCGAGACCGAGCCTCGAGGCCGCGTCCACGATGCTCTGCCACACACGGCTCGCCGCGAAGCGGGCTTCGAGGTCCGCCACCAGACCTGCGTCGACGGCGTCCGCGGCGCGCTCCGGCAACGCGCGACGCAGCCACGCCCGAACCTGGCCTCGCGCCTTCCACCACGCCCACACGAAGAAGCGCGCGAAGCTGCCCGACCAGCGCTTCACGACCGCGAGCGACGCGACCACCTCGTTGTCGAAGGTGAGCGTGACCGGCTCCTCGAAGCGAAGCATCGCCTCGCTGCCCGAGCGCCATGCGCGAACCGCGTCGGCCGCGGGCGCGACGCGGTCTGGCTGGCCGAGCGAGAGCAGCGAGCTGAAGAGCTCGAGGTCGGCGGGCGCCTGGCGTGCGGCGCGGCTCGTGCGGGCGGCGTGCAGCGCGTCGCGCGACGCGAGCAGCGCAGCCGGCGCGACGGGCAGCCGCTCCGCGAGGTGCTCGAGGTTCATCGCGCAGCGAAGGGCGTGTTGTACCTGAGCCTCGAGCGCCTGCAGGCGCGTGCGGTCGTAGGTCGCGAGGCTCTGGCGAGGGACGCTCCACCTACTGCCGGCGATCCAGAGTTCACGCAGCGGATGAAGGGAGCCGACCACGTCGAGGAGGTCGCCGAGCTGGGCCTTCGAGACACGCGCGAGTGCGTCGGAGCGAAGCGCGGGCACCTCGAGCCCCGACGCGAGCGCGTGCAGTTGCCCGATCGTCAGGTCCACCCCATCCGGCTTCCACGCGAGCAACTGACCGCGGCGGGCGAGCGCGTCGCGAACGCTGCGATGCTCGCGCTCGAGACGCTCGGCCTCCTTGGCGTCGAAGGGGCGCATGTCCGCGGAGTCGAGCCGCTCGGCGATCTGGGCGTAGAGCTCCTTGCGGTCCTCATGTACGTCGTGGACGAGCGCGAAGTCCTGCCGCAGGCCCACCGATGTGAGGCGTTGCGCGACCACGTCGATCGCCGCGCGCTTCTCGCACACCACGGCCACTCGCTCTCCGCGCCGCAGCGCATCCGCCACGAGGTTGACGATGACTTGGCTCTTGCCGGTGCCGGGCGGTCCGTCGACGACGGTCGCGGGGTTCTTGCGGCAGGTCGAGAGCACCTCGCGCTGCGAGGGATCCGCGAGGATGACGGGGTGATCTGCGTCCTCCGAGGCGCGCGCCGCGTCGCCGACACCGTCGGCGAGCACGTCGGGCAGGAGCGCGTGCGCCGCGCCGAGAAGCGCCGCGACCGGACGACCCGGATCCTCGAGATCCGTGATGAGCCCGTCGTAGTCCTGCAGAAGGTCGGAGCTCGACTGCGGGAAGAGGCCCAGCACGGCGAGCTCTTCGAGCTCGAGCCCCGGCGGTCGCTCCTCCAGCTCCGGTCGCTCACGGAACGCACGCAGCTCGGTCGATTGTCGGGCGAGCGTGAGCCCGACTTCCTTCAGGCGCTGGATCACCTTCTCGGGCCCGGTACCGGGCTCAGCCGCGAGCTCGTCGAGCTCGTCCCCGAGCTCGTCCCCGAACGCGAAGCCGCGCTTGTGAAAGACGAGTCGCAGCAGCGATTGGTTGACGATCGGGTCCTCGTCCTTGCGCGGCTTGAGCTTGAAGCCGCGTGCGCCGGCGCCGTCGCGCTCGATGTCGACGGGGTAGAGCACGAGCGGGCCGCGCACGAGGTAGTTGCTCGATCGCGCCGCGCCTTGCTGCGCGACGACGCCCGTCACGAAGGGGTAGCCGACGTAGAGGTCGTGCGCGCCCGTCTCCTCGGCGCGCGATCGGTACTCGCGATCGAGCGCGAGGAGCTGCTCGGCGCTCGTCTTCGCCGCCGCGTGTCGGCCGGCGTCGGTGGCCTCGAGGAGCTTCGCGGTCTGAAGCTCGCCCACCTGCGTGAGCACGCGCTCGGCCAGGCCCACGCTGGTGTTCTCGAGCGAGTGGAGATCGAAGGTCTGACCGGAGCGAAGGCGCCGCACGCGCACGGAGGGGCTTCGACCGTCGCCCGAGACGAGCTGATCGCGCAGCCGCGCCAGCGCACGCATCAGCCCGGCCCGCGAGCCGTCGGGGCGAAGGCTCGGGCGCGATGGAGTCGACGCCAACCCCTGCGACCGAAGCGCGAGCGGCTCGTCGAGCGTGACGTTCTGGAGGTCGGCCTCGCAGCGCACACCGTGACGTCGCATGGCGTCGTTCAGGAGCGCGAGCGCCGGGGGCGTCGCGTGATCCGCGCCTGCGAGCTTGAGGAGCCGGCGCAGGGTCACGCTCGCGTCGCCTCGTCGGGCGATGCCTCGGAAGAAGAGGTCGACGACCTCGCGCACCTCGGACGCGCGCGGCGGCAGCGGGAGAGGCAACGGCGCGACGTCGGGAAGGGATACGCCGTGCGTGCGGAGAGTGACGGCGAGGAGACCGAGCCACTCGTCCTCGCAACCGAAGTACGCGCCGATGCTGCGAATTGCGCCCAGCTCGCGCGCGTCGACCACGCCATCCGCGAACATGACGCGCGTCAGCAGCTGAAAGAGCGGGTGCAGCAGCTCACGCCCGAAGACCGCCACGACGGGCGCCGTCTCGTGGAAGCGATCTCTCGCGACGGCCTGGTCGAGGAGCTCTTGCCAGCGTGGCACGCTGGCGCCGAGCTCGCGCTGGATCAGGTCGGCCTCTTCGTCCGCCAGGTCTCCGTCGGCCCATGCCACCAGCACCGCGGCGGCGAGCGCGCACTCGACGAGCTCCTGCGGCCGCTCGTCAAAGGAAGGCGGCTCGATGCTCGGAAGCCGATCGCCGAAGCCTACGAAGCGCAAGATCAGGTCGTCGACCTCGCGAACGTCGTGCGTGCCCGGCCCCTTCCCCGTCAGCTGCCGGTAGAGAGCGGTCTCCGAGAAGAGCTGGATCGCGTAGCCGCGCAACGGCGACTCGGGATGTGTGACGCCCTGGATGAGGTCGGGTCGTCGCAAGCTGCTCTCGACGAGCTCGCGGCATTGCGCGAGGTAGGCCTCGACGTCGTAGGTCAGCACGTCGCCCGCGTCGCTCGCCTCGAGGATCATGAACGCCCGAAGCGCCGCGCCGACGTCCTGACAGGCCAGGAGCGCAAAGCGATCGGCGGTGAACTCGCAGAAGTGCGAGAACGCGCGGAGCAGGAAGAGCAGCTCGTCGGAGACACCGTCGGGCGCATGGAGGAGCGCGGTCAGGACCTGTGCGTTGGGGTGCGGCGCGCGGGGGCCGTGCGCGAGGTAATGCCCAAGCTCGTGCCCCATCACACTGAGCAAGGCGCCGTCGTCGAGCAGCGGGAGCATCCGCCCGTGGAGCTCGAGCAGGATCGGCCGCTCGCAGCCGTGCATGCCTGCGTTCTCGGGCCCGTTGCGCTGGAAGAGCTCGATCTCGCCTTCGACCCCGAGCGTCCGCCGGGCGTCCTCCGCGATGCTCGCGGCGCGTGGCGCCATCGCGGGCGAGAGCCGCACCGTCGACGCGAGGACGGCACGGCGGATGGCCACGTCGTCGCGGGGACCGAGAGAGAGCGGCCCGGCTACGCGCTCGAGACGCTCCCCAAGCTCCCCCTCGTAGCGCACCCGTACCGCGTCGACGTCGAGCTGCCGAATCGGGGTGCGCGGCGGCAAGGGTCGCGCCGCCGCGCGAGGAGGAAGAACGATGGCTTCGGTCATGGGCAAGAGCCGGTTGAAGATGCTCGCAGCACCGCCGACCTGACGCGAGCCTACGCGAGCCCTCTCGCGTTGCGCATCCCCCAAACCAGGTAGATTCCCGGGGTCGCACCCGCAGTGCGACGGCCGTAGGTCGATTCCTCCTTCGATTCAGGCGCCTTGACGCGCGCCAACCCCACGCGCCACCGCGCTCCTCATGCTGTGCGGTGCCCGTGGATCCGCCGAGGTGACGACCATGACGCAGACGCTCGCGCTCGGAGGTGAGCATCAGACGCTCTTGCGCGAGGTCGGTCGCTTCTGCGACGACCACGTGGCGCCTCGCGTCGCGCGTCCCGAGCGTCCGTGGCCCGACGAGAGCCTCCTCGTCGCGCTCGCGGAGGCCGACGCCCTCGGCATGGGCGGGGCCGACGACGCGCCGAGCGGGCTCGGGCTCTGGGAGACGATCACCGGCCCAGGCGGCACGCCGAGGGCGTCCCTCGACCTGCTCTGGCGGATCGCGCGCGCGGACGCCGCGTTCGGCTACGCCCTCCACCAGCGCGCGCTCGGACGCGCGCTGGCGCGATGGCTCCGGCTCGCGTCGGATCCCGCGCGAGCCCTGGGGGTGGTGTGCAGCGGCCGGGTCGGGCTCGGTCGCCAGAGCTTCGCGCGCTGGCTCGATCATCGGCCGCTCGCGCCCGACGAGGGCGCCATCCTCGCGGACGTCTGGGGCTACGACGCGCCGCGCCTGCTCGTCCACGATCCCGCGCTCGAGGCGCTCGTCTGGCCCTCGCTCGACGACGCCGGTCAGCTCACTCTCTCGCTCTTCGAGCGCGACGCGCTCGCGCTCGACGCTTCGCCCGCGCACGGGCTCGACGGGCTCACGCTCGCAGAGGCGACGCCGCGGGGCGCCCCTGTCGCGCAGGCGACCGACGACGTCCGCGAAGCGTTCGTGGCCACCCTCGCGGCCCACCAGCTCGCGCTCCTCGCGATCTCCGCGGGCGCGACCGAGGCCGCCATAGGAGCCGCCACCAGCTTCGCGGCGATCCGCCGCCAGGGGGGCGCGCTCCTCCACCATCACCCCGCCGTGCTCGCGCACCTCGGCCGGGCGCGCGCCGCGCTCGAGAGCACGTCGCTCGTGCTCGCCGCGTTCGCCTCGCGCCCGCTCGACCTCCGCGCCGCGAAGCACGCGGTCGCGGCGAGGGCGCAGCTCCACCCTGCGCTCGCTGACGCCGTCAACGCGGCGCTGCAGGTCTTCGGTGGAGTCGGCTACATGCGTGACACGGGGATCGAGCGGCGGCTGCGGGACGTGAACCACCTGCGGGCCATGGCGGGGACGCCGCCCGAGCTGACGCTCTTGATGGGCGAGTGGGAGCGGATCGATGCCTGAGCTCGAGCCTTGGCTGGAGCGGCTTCGCCGCGAGCTCCGCGGCGCCACCGCCCGCACGGACGAGAGCTCTCCGCGGTCGCACGGAACCAGCGGAGCGCGCGGAGCGAGTGGTTCGCGCGCCGCGCGCGAGGCGATCGACGGTCACGTCCCCGCCCACAGCCCGCTCTCGCCCGTCCGAGCGTTCGCGTCGCTCTCGCCACTCGTCCAGCCCCTGGTGCGCTACGAGGCGCTGGACCCCTGGGACCAAGACACCGCGTCGCTCCCGCGACCGCTCGCGGCCTACCGCCGGGCGATGCGGAGCTTCGCGCGGGCGCACCTCGCGCCGGCCGCGCTCGAGGCCGACGCCGAGCCCCACGGCCCAGCAGCGCAAACCGTCCTTCGGGCCGCCGCCCGCGCCGGCCTGCTCTCCGACCTCCTCCCGCGCCCGTTGGGCGCGGGCTCACCGCGGCTCTTCCAGTACCCGCTGCAGATGCAGGCGGCGATCAAGACCGAGGAGCTCGCGGCCGTCGACGGCGGCCTGATGCTGCTCCTCTGCGCGAGCGGGCTCGGCGTCGCGCCCCTGTTGCTCTCCGGCGACCTCGGGCTCGTTCGCCGCTACCTGGTGCCGGCCTTCGCGCAGAGCCTCGGCGGTGAG
Source organism: Myxococcales bacterium (assembly GCA_019637115.1). GTDB lineage: Bacteria > Myxococcota_A > Polyangia > Polyangiales > Houyiibacteriaceae > JACKEH01. The sequence goes on from JAHBWH010000041.1 coordinate 43,821, forward strand.
CCGCACGTCTTCGCGTACGCGATCACCGAGCCCGCCGCAGGGTCGGACGTCGAGGAGGGGCACGGCGCGTCTACCTACACGCCGGGCACCGTCGCGACGCCCACCGAGAACGGCTTCCGGCTCGACGGCCGCAAGATCTTCATCTCGGGTGGTGACATCGCACGGCAGGTCGTCGTCTTCGCGGGCCTGCGCGGCGAGGGCATGGAGTCGTTTACGGCCTTCCTCGTCCACGCCAACGACCCGGGCTACTCGGTCGTCCGCACCGAGCTGAAGATGGGCATGCGCGCGTCCAGCGCCGCCGAGCTCTCCTTCGACGGCGTGCGCGTGCCGCGCGAGCGTGTCGTCGGCAAGCTCCGCGGCGGCTGGGCGCTCAACCGCGCGACGCTGAACATGTCGCGGCTGCCCGTCGCCGCGATGGGCGTGGGCTTCGCGCGGGCCGCCACGGAGCTCGCCACCGAGTTCGCTTGCCGGACCAGGCTCGGCGCGCGCCTGCTCGTCGACTACCAGGACGTCCAGCTCACGCTCGCGCGCATGCGCGCGGAGACTCAGGCCGCGCGCGCGATGGTCTGGCACGCCGCCATGCGCCCCCAAGCGCTCCAGCGCGAGGCGTCGGCCGCGAAGGCCCACTGCACCGACGCCGCGATCGCGGTCACGACGCAGGCGATGGACCTCCTCGCCGACCACGCGGCGCTGCACCGCGAGCGCGTCGAGAAGATCTACCGCGACGCGAGGCTCACGCAGATCTTCGAGGGGACCAACGAGATCAACCGCCTGGCGATGATCGAGGACGAGCAGCGGGGGCTGCTCGACACGATCGACCGCCTTCGAGAGGAGCCCGAGCGATGATGGACCCCTTCCTGGCCGCGCCGCAGACCGCCCACGACACCTCGGCCGGGCTCGTCGACCTGCCGATCCTCTACCACGACGCCACCAACGTCGTGGCGCTCTTCTCGGCCGACCAATCCGGCGCGGAGCGGCTCCTCGCCGGCACCGGCCTCCGCCCCGCGCTCACGCTGCGTGGGCGCGCGCTCGTCGCGCTGAGCTTCTACGAGTACCGGCACACCAGCGTCGGGCCCTACGACGAGGTGGGCACGGCGATCTTCGCCGTGCGCGACGACGAGCCCGCGCCGCTGCTCGGGCCGCTCGACCTCTACCGCCCGCCGCGCCGGCGGCGACTCGGCGCGTGGGTCGTCGACCTGCCCGTCACGACGGGGATGGCGAACGCCGCGGGTCGCGAGATCTGGGGCTACCCCAAATTCGTCACGCGCATCGACTTCCTGCGCTCCGGTCCGCGCTTCTCGTGCGCGGTCGCCGCGCCCGAGGGCGGCAGCGCGCTCTGCGCGCTCGAGGGGACGATGGGCCGCGGCGTCGCCGCGCCACCGCTCTCGGTCATGACCTACTCCGCGCTGCGCGGCGCGCTCATCCGCACGACCATCGACGTGCGGGGACCCACCCGGGCGCACGCGCCAGGGTCCCTGCGGCTCGACGTCGGCCCCTCGCGCCACCGCATGGCCGAGAACCTCCGCGCGCTCGGCCTCGAGCGCGCGGCGCCGAAGCTCGTGCTGGTCAACGACCGCTTCCGCGCGAAGCTCCACGCCGGCGAGCGCGTGCGCTGACGTCGAGCGCGCTCGTGGACCTGACCTGGGCCGGGCAGCCCACGCTCGATGGCATCGCCCCCGTGGCATCGCGTGCACCCACGTGGCACTCGGTTGGCATCCGCCGCCGAACGCGTCGGCGGCCGAAGCCCACGGCGACCTCCCGCGCGGCTCCCGGGGGCCGGCGGGCGGCGTGAGCCAGCGCGCTCGTCAGTCGAGGAGCTGGCAGCGGAGCGCTCGATCGCGCGCGAGCCGGCGCTGAGCCGCGCGCAGCGCCGTGACCCCGCACGCCTGGTCGTAGGTCGGAGCACAGCGCCGCTCCGCGTCGAGCGCCTCGAGGGCGACCTCGTACGCGCGCTGCGCGGCGCGCTCCGAGACGGGCGCCGGATCGAGCGTGTTGGCCACCCGCATCGCGGCGCTCGCTCGCTCGCGCTCGGGGCCCTCGGAGGCCGCCTGGACGCGCTGCGTCCCGAGTAGCTCGACCGGCGAAGCGCGGCGCCACACGCTCGGCGGCGCCCCAGCCAGGCTCACGTGGATCGCACCGTCGCGCGCCGCGGCGACCACGACGTCGTGCGCCCCGCACGCGAGCGGCGTCTCGTCCCCGCGGAGCACGCCGGTGCACATCACGCGGTCCGGGAAGTCGACCACCTCGATCTCCGCTCGGCCCGCGCGGATGCGGAGGTACGGGCGCCAGTTCGTCGCGGACGCCCACACGCCTCCGTGGCCGATCCACGAGGGCGCGGCGGCGAAGGGCAAGAGATCGTCGGCGAGGGTCTGCACCGGATCCGCGTTCGCGCAGGGACAGCGCGAGGCGGCGCACAAGCGGCGGCGATCGGCGAGCTCGTCGCGGACCGCGAGGAGGTCGATCGCCTGCTCGTCGGTGAGGCGCAGGGGGTCGATGCCGGCGCGCGCGAGCGCCGCGTGGATCGCGACGATGGCGCTCGTGGGATCGTCGTCCGGCCCGAGCTCCGCCGGCTCGCCGGTCTCCGCCTCTTCGTGCAGGAGATCGGAGAAGCCCATCCAGAGCGCCCGCTCGACGGCGTCGATCCGCCGCGTGCGTACCTGCAGCCCCGCCAGCTCCAGAGGCCAGCCCTCCCCTCCGAGCTGGACCTCGAGCGCGCCATCCGCCGGGCCGAGCCGCGCCATCGCTCCCTCGCCGACCTCCTCGGAGCAGTCGAGCGCACCGCCCTGCGTGACGGTTCCCTCGCAGATCGCCATGCCGCTCGCGTGGCCCGGGACGCCTTGCGAGAAGGCGACACGCATCGCGCCCTGCGCGTCGTTCCAGACGCTCACGTAGAGCGCGGAGAAGGGCTCTCCCGGGGCGAGCCACTGACCGAGCAGCGCAGGGTCGAGCGGCGGCCGCGCGGCGGCGGCGGGGTCCGGCTCGGGCGGCGGAGAGATTGGCTCGGCGGGCGGCTCGGCGGGCGGCGTGCTGATCGCAGCCGGTGGCGCTCCGCCGCACCCCGCGAGCACGCTCCCGACCAGCGCGGCGCAAGGGACGATGTGTCGGTGCATCGAGCCCACGATACCACGCGAGATGCGCGCTGCGCGGCGCGCGGCTCCGCGCCCCGATGACGTCGCGTGAGCCTCGAGATGACCACGGCAGCGAGCACACCCACTGCCGTATCGGCTCCTCCGGGAGCACCTCGTCCACCAGATGCGCTCCGACACATCACGCCCGCCGCCGAAGCGTCGGCGGCCGAAACCCACGGCGACCTGTCGCGCTGTTCATGGGGGTCGGCGGGCGTCGGACGAGGGACCACGCACACCGCCAGATTGATGAGTCGGCTCGATCGCGGCGGCGCTCGACCCGCCCTGCGCTCGCGCGGCGACGAGCGGTCGGAGCTGACGGGCGAGCTCGCTCGGATCGCTCGTCGGCCGCTCGCAGCGGCCCAGCTCACAGACGTAGGCCGTCGGCGCGCCGCCGATCGCGACCTTCCCTCGCGCGGAGGGGAAGCGCTCGAGGGAGGCCGCGCTCGGCGCGGCGGCGAGGCGCACGATCGCGAGGCGGTCCTCGTGTGGGGCGATGGTCTGCCACAGCGCGCGCGTCCGCGCGTCCTCGGGATCGCCCACGAGCACGACCTCGCGGCGCGCGCCGAGCGCCGCCTCGCAGGCGGAGACCCAGCTCCCCGCGCGCGTGGGCTCGCGCGTGGCCGCTTCGGCGATCGCCGCGAGCGCGGCGCGACCGCGCGTGATGGTCCCCCGGTCGCCCGTGTGCTCGCCAAGCTCGATGGTCGCGAGCGCCGCGACCACGCTCGGCGCCGGCACCTCTCCGTCACTCGCCTCGACCCGCCGCATCGGCACGTCTGCCCCCGCCGCGGTCGCCAAGAAGACCCCTCGCGCCGCGTCGAAGAAGTCTGCGTGCATCGCGCGCTCGACGTCGCCCGCGACCACGAGCCACCGGAGCTCGCCGGTGGCGTGGTGCAGGCGCAGCATCGCGCGCACGAGGTGCGCGTGGTCTTCGAGCGGCGCCGCGCCGAGGCTCAGCTCCCCGAAGACGCCGCGGCGGAGACGTCCTCCGCGCCAACAGCAGGCGACGAGCGCGTCGGCGGCCTCCGCCGCGAGGCGCACGTAGCGCGGCTCGGCGAGCCACCGCCCCGCCTCGGCGAGCGCGGCGATCGCCATCGCGTTCCACGCGACGAGGACCTTGTCGTCACGCGGAGGCGCGGGCCGACGCGTGCGCGCCTCGCGCAGCGGTCCGAGGGCGCGCTCGATCAACGCGCTCGCCTCGGGCTCGTCGAGCCCGAAGCGGACCCGCGCCGCGGCGTCCGAGATCCGCACGAGGGGCGCCGCTGGCGCGTTCGGCGCGAGCCCGAAGAGCGCGGCGACGCGCCCCGCGTCGGGACCACCATCCGCGCCGAAGGCTCCGGCGCCCGCCACCTCGACGACCTCCTCGTAGGTCCAGCGGTGGTACGCGCCCTCACCGCCCGCGTCGTCGGCCGCGAAGCCCGCGGCGAAGGTCCCGTCGACGTTGCGCCACTCCCTCTCCCATCCGTCGAAGATCTCTCGCGCCACCTCGATGAAGGGTTCGGTCGCCGTCGCCCGCCCCGCCCGCAGGTAGAGCCCGGCGAGCAGCGCGTTGTCGTAGAGCGTCTTCTCGTAGTGCGGGCGCACCCACTGCGCGTCCTCGGTGTATCGGTGGAAGGTCCCGCCGAGCGGGTCGCGGATCGCGCCTCGGCGCATCGCGTCGAGCGTACGCGCGACGTGGGCCGTGCCGCTCTCGCGCCCCGTCCGCCGCGCGACGTCGAGCTCGGCCATCAGGAGCGTCACCCGCGGAAACTTCGCGCCCGACCCATAGCCGCCGAAGCGCTGGTCTCGGAGCCGCGCGAGCGCGGCGATCGCTCGCTCCCCGCGCCCGACGTCGAGCTCGGCGTCCGTGGGGCGGGCGTCGGCAGCGAGTGCCTCGAGGAGCGCACGCCCACGTCGCGCCGCGTGCTGCCCTTCCTCAGCGTAGAGCTCGCGGGCCTGCGCGAGCACGTCGAGCAACCCGGGCATCCCCTCGCTCGCTTCGCGAGGGAAGTACGTGCCGCCGAAGAAGGGCTCGAGCGATGGCGTGAGCACGACGGTGAGCGGCCAGCCAGTCGGGATCCCCATCCGGCCGACGGCGTCCGTGTAGATCGCGTCCACGTCTGGGCGCTGCTCTCGGTCGACCTTGATGGGGACGAAGGACTCGTTGAGCCGCGACGCCACCTCGTCGTCTCGGAAGCTCTCGCGATGCATCACGCCGCACCAATGGCAGGTGGCGTAGCCGATCGAGAGGAAGATCGGCCGGTCCGCGGCGCGCGCATGCGCGAAGGCCGCCTCTCCCCAGGGCCACCAACGCACGGGATCGTCGGCGTGGTCCTGCAGGTAGGGGCTCGGCTCGTCGGCGAGGGAAGCTCGCCCGGTCGTCGTCACCGTCGTCGGGCGCGCGCCCACGGCCTCGGAGCCGAGAGAGGCTCCTTCGGGTACGTCGCGACATCCACCGCAAGCCGCAAGCGAGAGCGCCACGAGAGCCCCGAGCACTCGCGTGCCCCGACGGCGCCGCCGCCGACGCAGCGCCGCCCCGAGCCGCGCGTTCCCTCCTCCGAGAGCCTCCGCGCTGCGGCCGCCGGGGGACCAGCCCGTGAGACCCGAGCGCTCGCGGAGGCCGCGAGGCGTCGCGGGCCTCGACGCGTGCGGACCTCGACCCGCGCGGGCCACGGCGCGCGCTCTCACTCCGCCGCGTCGTCCACGGGGAGCGGGCACGTCGGCGCATCCGAGACGACGCGGAGGGAGCGCGGCATACCGTGCGATCGCTGCGTGATGTGCTGGACCGCGGGCGGGGGCGGCGGCGCGGGGTAGCCGCGTCGATGCGCGACCTTCGCGTAGAGGTCCTCGGCGAGCGCGCGGAGCGCGCCGGTCTGCAGGCCGCCTTGGAGCCGCAGCGTGTGCTTCGTGTGCTGCGTCTTCGCGGCGTCGGGCGTCCGAAACTCGACGCGGAGGAGCCCCGGCTGCTGGAGCACGCCGAGGCGTCGCGCCAGCGCCGACGCCACGAAGAGCGCCGGCGAGGCGACCTCGCTCGCGCGCTCCACCGCCGTGAGCGCGCCGGTCAGGCGGATGACGTCGCGACGCAGCGCCGCCGCAGCCGCGCGGACCTCGGGGCTCGGGCCGAAGAGCATCGTCGCCGAGAGCGTCGGCAGGGTCGAGCGCACGTTCTCCCGCAGCCGCTCGGCGCGCGCGACGAGCAGAGGGCTCTCGTCGTGCCGGAGGTTCTCGAAGCCCGTGAGCCAGACGCGCGCGAGGCGCATCGTGCTCGGCCCGAGCCGGCGGAAGTCCTCGTCGTAGATCTCACGCTGGATCTCCTCGACGCGCTCGGGACGCTCGAACTTGGGGTGCGAGAAGTGCATCGCGAAGCCATCCCAGCGACGGAGGTCGGGGTTGTCGCGGTAGGCCTCTCGGTAGCGCCCCTCGGCGACCACCTGCTGGTGGAAAGGCGTGCCCGGGAAGGCAAAGTAGATGAGGCATTGGACGAGCCCCGGCTCGAGCGCCAGCAGCTCCTCGAGCTCCCCGCGGATGATCTCCTCGTCCTGGTAGGGGAAGCCGATGATCATCGACGTGAGCTGCCCACAGCCGACCGACTTGAGGTCGCGGTAGAGCTCGTCGAGCGGGCGTCCGCGCTGCTTGCCATAGCCGGCGGCCTTGCCCTCGAAGGCGTTCCAGATGAGGTCGAAGCCCATCTCGCCGATCTCGCGCCCGGTGAAGCGCGAGAGCCCGCGGACGCTGCCGAAACCGAGCATGCCGAACGACTCGCCACCCTCGCGCACACACTCGAGGAACTCGCGCGCGCGCTTGTGCTGGAGGAAGAAGTCCTCGTCGATCAGGGCGAAGCTGGTCATCTCGACGCCGTCAGCGCGCGCGCGATCCCGCGTCGCGACCAGGGCCTCGTAGATGTCGCGGCCGCAGCTACTGAAGCGGACGTAGCGGCGGTCGAAGAAGTGCGAGGTGCAGCAGAAGTCACAGCCGTTCGGGCAGCCGAGGCCGGCGGTCACGTGGCCCGACACCGTGGGCGGCTGCATGCCGAGCACCGAGATCGAGGGGATCGGCGCGTGCGGGTGGCGATAGGGCGTGTCGAGGGGCTCGCCGAGGAGCCGACGCATGAAGCCGATGCCCTCTTCGCGGCAGATCGAGTCGCCATAGGGAGCGAGGACGTCGTCGGGGAGCACCGTCCCATAGCCGCCCAGGATGATGTGTGCGCCCGGGGCGTGCTCGCGCACGAGCGCCACCATCGCGCGCACTTTGTGGAAGGTCGCGACGACGAAGTTGATGCCGACGTGCGAGTAACGCCCCGTGCGCAGCTCGCGCACCAGCTCGCGCTCCGAGGGGTAGTGCAGGCAGACCGTCGGCGTCTCGAGGTTCTCGGCGAGGTAGTCGATCGCCCAGACGCGGATCACCTGCCGGAAGCTCAGGGGCCCCTGCGCGCGCGTCACCTGCGCGTGAAAGAGCTCCGCCCCCACCGAGTCCCCCTCCCCCGCACCACCAAAGGGGCGACAGACCCCAGTGAGCAAGAGCCGCTTCGTCGAGTCGTTGGTCATGAGGCGAACGTAGTAGATCCCCCGCGACGCGAACGTCATCCGTCGGTCATCCGGGCCTCGAGGGCACCTCCGATTGCGAGGGATCAATCGAAACAACTCGGGGGTGCCCGGTCGCGTGTATCTCGCGCAGCGCGCGCGTTCACGGCCACGACGGCCACGACGTCCGCGTGCGCGTCCACGTCCACGTCCACGACGTCCACGACGTCCACGA
>JAHBWH010000410.1 GCA_019637115.1 Myxococcales bacterium
GGTGATGGGCGGGAACCCGCCTCGGCTGGTCCGATGCCGGCTCGGCGACAACGGGGGAGGAACGATGGGTCACAAGGTGCTCGTCACGAACGTCGGGATGCTCGAGCGGAAGTACAGGGCCGCCGGCTGGAAGAAGGTCGACGCCGCGCTCCAGGCGCTCGTTCAGGCGGACGACAAGCGCGGGATCACGACGTCGGTCGTCGCCCTCGACAGCGCGACGGCGATGAGCCCGTACAAGGCGCCTGCCGTGTCGGCGGTCGACGACGAGAAGGCGACGAAGCGTGGCATCGACGCGATCGCCGCCAAGCACCCCGGCGCCGCCATCGTCATCGTCGGCGCCGGCGACGTCGTCTGCACGCAGTCGCTCGACAACCCGCTCTTCACCGGCGACCTCGATGACGATCCCGACGAGACCGTGCCGAGCGATCTGCCCTACGCCAGCACGGCGAAGTACTCGACGCGCATCCTCGACTTCATCCGCCCGACGCGCGTCGTCTCGAGGGTCCCCGATCTCGTCGCGGCGAGCACGACGAAACATCTCCTCGCCAACCTCGCGACGGCGGCTTCGTGGAAGTCACGGCGAGCCGTCAGCTACGCGAAGGGTCACGCGGTGAGCGCGCACGTCTGGAGGAAGGCCACGCGCCGCCTCGTCAACACGCTCTTCGGAAAGGAGGCCGGTCTGCACCTGTCGCCGACGGCAGGGCCGGACTGGACGGCGTCGCAGCTGTCGCCGCGCCTCCACCTGATCAATTGCCACGGCGGCGAGGCCGACCCGAAGTTCTACGGCGAGGATGAGCAAGCGCAGGTCGTCTCGCACGAGGCGCGAAAGCTCCGCGGCAAGTTCGTGGACGGCACGGTCGTCGCGGCGGAGTGCTGCTACGGCGCCCAGCTCTACGATCCGAGCATCGACGACGAAGGGATCTGCCACGCGTACCTCGGGGGCGGCGCCTACGCGTTCGTCGGGAGCACCAACGTCGCGTACGGACCCGCGGAGCCGCCGAACGGCTACGCGGACGTGCTGTGTCTCCACTTCCTGCAGGGCATCAAGAAGGGGATGACGACCGGCGAGGCGCTGCTCTCGGCGCGCGCCGCGTTCATCGCCAAGGCCGACAAGATCGACCCCGTCGCTCAGAAGACCGTCGCTCAGTTCTATCTCCTCGGAGACGCCACCGTGCGGCCGGTGCAGGGCAGCTCGGGCAAGTCGGCGGCAGTCGCACCGAAGGGGCCGGTCGGGGCGCGTGCTGCGTTCGGTGCGATGCTCGAGGCGCGAGCGCCCGTCGCGGTCGAGAAGCGCTCCACACGAGGCGCTCCTGCGGCCGTCCGGAGCGAGCTCGCGGCGCTCACCGCCGCGCGCGGGCTCGTGGTCTCGAAGACCCTCTCGTTCGACGTCGAGGCGCCGGACGGGGGCGATCTCCCGGCGTCGCTCCCGGCGGCGGCCGCGCTCGGGTTCGCGGTAGCCAACCCCAAGGCCGCACACCGAACGCGGCGTTCGGCGTCTCGGGCACGCCTCCATGTCGTGTTCGCGAAGCGTGACGGCGCCGCCTCGGCGCCGGCGCCGGCGAAGAAGACGTCGTCGCGCCGCGCGCCCGCGGATCGGAAGCTCAGCGGTCGCGTGCTCTTCCTCGTCGACGAGGTGGACGGCGAAGTGCGTCAGGTCCGGGAGTTGCACCGCAAGTAGCCTCCGTCATACTGGAGAG
>JAHBWH010000411.1 GCA_019637115.1 Myxococcales bacterium
GAAGCGCCCCTCGGGCGGGCGGATCGAGCGGCGTGCACCTTCGAGGAGATGGGTGCGCAGGGGCTCGAGCTCGAAGGGCGCCCTCATCCTCAGACGCGCCTGGGAAAGGGGATCACGTTGGGCGCGGGCGTGTCTTCGGCCTCCTCTGCGCCGGCTTCGAGCGCGCGATTGCGCTCCGCGTTCTGAAGGTACTCGTCGCGCTTCTTGCCCGGCTTCTCGCGCTCGGCGGCGCGCTCCCAGAGATGGGCGGCCTCGAGATAGGCGCGCTTGCGCGAGTCGTCGTCGCGCGCATCGAGCGCCTTCTGTTCGGCGGCTTCTGCTTTGGAGACGTGAGGGTTACGACCGAAGCTCATGAGCTTTCTATAGCGCGCGCCGGGGGCTCACGGTCCAATCGGAGGGAGAGCACGCTCGGGGGTCTCGCGTGCGGCGCGGAACGTGAGGGGGTAACGCTCACCATCGATGGCGCCGACGTACTCGCCGTAGCCGCTGAACGGTGCAGGCGCGTGGGCGCCGATCAGCTCCCAGGCGCCGCCGCTCGGGTCGCGGGCGCGACCGCACCCCGGTTCGTCGACGAGATAGAGCCGGCCCTCGAGCTCGCAGACCGCGTGGATGGTAGGAGCGGCGCCGAGCTCGAGCGCGCTGATTCCAAGGCGGTCGACGAGGACCAGCCAGGGCCCGCGCTCGTCCTCGCGCGGGTGCTGGTACACGTTGATGTACGTGCGACCGCCCGGATTGTCGGGCAGTGCGAGCGGCGCTCCATCGACGATCAGCTGCCGTTCGTATTCCGCAAAATACATGTGGATCGGGCGCTGCTCGTAGCGAATCGCATGCGGCTCGCCGAGCGGGAGCGCCAGCCCGGTCCAGGCTTGCTCTTCGACCGACTCGGGCAACATACCGCGCCGGAGGAGAGAACGGCCGAGTGACAGGAGACAACACGCGCCGAGCCCCACGAGGACCAGCAGCCCGAGCGCCAGCTTGCGAGTGCGCATGCCGGCATCTTTACGCCGTGCGTGCGATTTCGCCGCGAGCGTTTCCATGAGTGGTCGCGTTCCAGCATCGAGCGGTCGCAGGCGCGCCCGGTAGGCGACGAGATTCTCCTTGGACGCGCCGAACGTCTGGAGACCCGACGGATGCGGGAAGCCAAGCAAGCTCTCGCAGAACGCGTAGACCGTCGCGTCGTAAGAGCTCGATCTCGGGGGCGTCCGCGCGAATCGACGCGATGTCGGTGACGGAGAGTTCGCGCGCGAGAATGACGCGACTCGCACCGAGGTCCGCTACGAATCGAACGGAACCTGCGTCGGTGCAGGTCATCTGCGTCGATGCATGGACATGAAGCGTCGGTGCGATGGCGCGCACGAGCCGGAGGACTCCGAGATCTTGCACGATGACGGCATCGACGCGTACGCGTTCACCCCATCGCGGGAGTTGAAACGCAGCCGAGATGCGGCGCGGGAGGGATGGCCCCACACCACGAAGCGGTAGAGCGAAGCGGTCACCTCAAGGCCGACCGCGCGAAGCGCGCGGCCGACCTCAAGGTGAGAAGGGATCTTCTGCTCTCCGCTTCGCGGTGTGGGGCCATCCCTCCCACGCCTCGAGGAGCGGCGATCGAAGGCCGGGCCGGACCCGGAGCCGCGTGGTGCGCGAGGCTCAGCGGTCGTGAAGCAGCGAAGGCGCA
>JAHBWH010000412.1 GCA_019637115.1 Myxococcales bacterium
CGCGAGCGGCCTCTTGACCGGCACCCCGGTCCCGAACCTCCACGCGAACGGCGCGCTCGACGGCCAGCCGGTGCTGAACAAGGACGAGACCGCGCTCTACTTCTCTTCGAACCGCGCGGGCGGCAAGGGGCTCGCCGACGTCTGGGTCGCGCGCCGCGGCTCGAAGCTCGATCCCTTCGGCCCGCCGGTGCACGTGCCCGAGCTCTCCTCCGAGACGGTCGACGGCGTGAGCTGGGTCTCCGACGACGACTGCGAGATCCTCCTCGACCGCGCCGCCCAGATCTACCGCGCTCGCCGCCCGCTCTGATCGCTCGAAGCAGCGGCGCGCCGGCGGAGCGACACGTCGCGGGTGCCTGCGCGTCGCGGACGACGTGCGTCGGCATGCGCGCCTCTCGTCGGAGGCGGCAGCCGTCAAAGACAGAAGTACGTGAGGCCCACGCCACGCGCGGTCTCGTCGACGGCGAGGTCTGCTCGCTGCCCGTTCGCGGTCAGCGTCGACGTGAGGTTCGGGCTCAAAGACGAGCCGAACACGGCGTCGTGCTCGACGCTGTCGACGTCGAACGTGATGTGCGTCGCCGAGCCGCGCGAGACGCTCCGGACCGGCCGCTCCACCATGCGCTCCGGCGTCCCGAAGAAGACGCGGAAATCCTCGTACGACCAGTCGATCTCGGGACGGGTCACCACGATGCGCCGTCCGTCCGAGGTGGAGGCGTCGTACTCGACGTTCACCGTGCCGGGGATGTTGCGGACCGCGAGGCTCGCATACGTGCTCGCGTCCACGAGCTCGAGGACGTCGCCCTCGTCGCCGATCTCGAAGGTCTTGCCCTTCGGCTCGCCGCGGAACACCGCCATGCGCGTCGGGACGCCGCTCGCGCTCTCGACTTTCAGCGCAAACGGCCCGTTCGCATCGGTGACCGACACGCTCACCCAGTCGGGCGTAGATCCGCTGCCTGCGACCTTCTTCCGCTGGAGGACGGAGCCCTCGGAGACGAACGCGCGATAGTCGGGCCGCCCTTCATCGAGGACGAATATCGTCCCGTCGGTGTGCCGTCCCGCGCCGACGATCTTGTCGAGCGTGATGGGCTGCGTCACGCCCTCGAGCGGTGAGCACGCCTGCGGCTCGCGCGCCGACCCCGGGGACACGCTCGCGCCCGAAGAGCTCGAACCGTCCGAAGAGCTTCCGCCCGTGCAACCCAGCAACAACGCCAAAATGACCGCGCCGCCCCCCGAGCTCTTCATGTCCACAGTATCGCACGAATCGCCGCCGACGGCCGCCGTGGACGTTCGTCTCCGGGGGATCGTCGATCCCGTGACATCGGGAGCCCGGGGACACACTGCGCTCGGCGGTCGGGGTGAGCGTCGTCCGTCGCGTCGCCGCGTTCAGCCGTGCGCGACGAACGAAACGACGAAGCCCCCACCCCGAAGGGCGGAGGCCTCGTCGTCGCGCGCTCGAGCCGCGCCTACTGCTGGAGGTCGAGCGTCACCTTCGTGTCCGCCGCGATCTCAGCCTCGTTGAAGGCGGCCTTGAGCCACTGCTTCTGCGCATAGGCCCGCGAGTAGTCGTCGTACTGCGGCGACGCGGGATCGGTCGAGAGGCTGTAGGTCACGAACGTGCTCGCATCGAGC
>JAHBWH010000413.1 GCA_019637115.1 Myxococcales bacterium
CGTATCGGCCTTGATGACCGCGCGGAGGTCGGGGTTCTTTTCGTGCGCCGTGCGCGCGAGGCCGAGGATGGCGTCGTCGGCCGGCACGGTCTTGCTGTCGACCTGCGTCGTGCCGTCGGCCGCGAGGACGACGCTGAACACCGTCTGGATGTCCGAGCCCGTCGCCGCCTTGGGCAGGTCGAGCGGGACGGACTTCGAGACGATGAGCTTCGCCGTCACCATGAAGATGATGAGTAGAACGAGGACGATGTCGACGAGCGGGGTGACGTTGATCCCCGTGATCGCCTCGTCGCTCTCCTGTGTGCCGCCGCCCACCGCGCGCTACTCCGCTTCCTTCGAGGAACGGCCGCTCGACTTGCTCGGGCGGTCCGCGCTCCGGGCCGCCGTCTCGATGGCGTCCTCGACGGAGGTGCCCGAGTCGCCCGTCGCCTTGAGGTGCGCGAGCAGGACGTGGCTCAGCGCCTCGGTGTTGGAGAGCGTCGTGCGGACGACGCGCTGGAACATGTTGAACGCAGCGACCGCCGGGATCGCGACGAGGAGGCCGACCGCCGTAGCGACGAGCGCCTCTGCGATGTTGGCCATGACGGCCTCGGGCGCGACCTGCGCGGCGCCGGTGAGCGTGGCGTTCTTCGCCTTCCCGAGCTCGTCGAAGGCGCCGACGATGCCGATGACCGTCCCGAGCAGCCCGATGAACGGTGCGTTGTTTCCCAGTGTGCCGAGGAACGTGAGGCGCTTCTCGAGCTTCAGGCGCTGGAGCGCGCTGGCGCCGGCCATCGCCTCCTCCGCTGCTTCCGGTCCCATTTTCGCTTCGACGATGCCGGCGATGACGACGGCTGCCTCTGCGCTGGGAGAAGCCTCGAGTCGGCGCCGCGCCCCCTCGAGGTCACCACCGCGCAGCAGGCGTCCGAGGTCGCGCATCAAGCCGGCCGCATCGTCGCGGAGCGACCAGTAGAGCCACGCGCGTTCGAGCATGATGGCGAGCGAGACGACGCTCAGCACCAGCATGAGGATGAGGACCCACGTGGCCCCCAGCCCGACCATCGCGCTCTTTACTCGCTCGATCATTCTTCCTCGGTAAGTGTTGCGAGCTGCCGCTCTTCTCGTTCGTCGGGCCGATCGCCGGCGGGTTCACCCGGGCCGCCGGTCCGACCTGCGTCCGAGACTTCGAACGCGTTCGAGAGAACCGTCGTCGCGTAGGCACCTTTGGGTAGCACGAATCGCACCGTCATGGCGCACACAGCGTGCCGGCCCTTGGGGTCTTGGGACGAAGCCGCTTCATGAAGTGACGAATCGAGAAAGGAATGCGACAGCTCGGTAACGCGCAGCCTCAGCGGGCGCCGCGTGCCCTCCCCGAGGGAGCGCGCACGGCGGAGGTCGATCCCTTCGATGAGCGGCAGCGAGATCCGTTGCTCGAGATCGAAGGCGTCGGCCTCGGGTTGCCTCATGCGATCGCCGACGATGGGTCCGGTCGGACACACCTCACCCTGTCGCGCGCGTTCACGGTCGAGCTGAACGTCCGTGCAGACGAAGATCCCACCGCTCTCCTCCTTCTTGAGGAGGTCGCCGAGGATCGGGACGTCCCAGGTCCCGTCGGCGACGCGTTGCTCGAGCAC
>JAHBWH010000414.1 GCA_019637115.1 Myxococcales bacterium
GAGGACCTCGCCGAACTTCTTGTGCGTGAGGCGCTGTCCGAGCTCGAAGTGCCCGTCTGCGTTGTAGGGGAGCGGCCCCTCGGCCGCGCGCGACTCGGGCGTCGGCGCCGCGGCGGGCTCCGGCGGGAGGATGAACTTCTTCAGGACCTCGGCGATCGCGCGTCGCTGCTCGGGCCCGCGGTGATACTCGGACATCAGCGCGATCCGCGCGAGGAGCTCCTCTTCGACGCTCTGGATGGCGTCGAAGATGCCCTCGGACGTGTCGCCGCCGCACGTCCACGCGACGTGGCGCGCGGCTTGGGGGACGCGGTGGCCGTCGCCGAACGTCTCGTTGCGCGCGGCGGTGCAGTCCTTCGCCGCAGACTTCACGCGCTTGAGGGCGTCGGTGCCCGGCGACGCGAGCCACGCCTCCGTCGCCTCGAGCGCCTTCTGCGGGCGGAGGTCTTCTTTCCGGCGATCGGCCCACTCCTCGAGGATGAGCCCACGGACCATCTCGATCGCAGCGCGGATCAAGACGCCTTGCGGGACGCTCTCGAGGGCCGAAGCCCAGTCCGTTGCGGGGAGCCCCTTGACTGGATCCCCGCGGAGAGCGAGGAGGCGGTCGAACTTCGCTGTAAGAGCAGCGCGATCCACGCCAGCGACGCTAGCACGGGACGGCGGGCAAGGGATCGTCCACGCGCGTGGCCGGGGCGGCGCGGCCCGCGCGTCGCACCGCCGCCGTCGCGGCGCGAATCGACGCCGGCGGCCCTCGTCCGTGCGACGATGCGATGTGGCGTGCGACGACGCGACGTGGGCACGACGCGCGGCGCCGCTCCGTCGGCCGCGCGCACGTCGCTCGCCGCGCGCGGCGGTCGTCGCGGTCGTCGCGCTCGCGTCGCTGACGGGCTGCGCGCATCACGAGTCGCTCGCCGTCGGCGAGGCGCTCACGGTCGGCGACGGCCGCGTCGCCCCGGCGATCGGCGTCGAGGCCGCGGAGGGCACCGGTTCGTCGAGCGAGCGCGGGACCTCCTTCGTCGAGGCGCGCGGCCGCGCCCTCCTCGGCGGGACACGCCAGCAGCTCGGCGCGCTCGCCGGCGTCTCGCACCTGCGATGGATCGGTCCGAGCGCACCCTTGTGGGCTGGCGTGAGCGTGGGGCCCGGCCTCGAGCACTTCTCCGGGACCGTGTTCTTCGAGGCGATCGCGCAGGCGCGGCTGGGGACGGGGTTCGTGCTCGGCGAGGCGAGCGAGCCCTACGCGCCGCTGAACCCGTGGGGCCCGGAGGCCGTGCCCCGGCCGCGGCAGCCCGACCTCTTCCGCGACCTGCCGAGCCCGCGGCAGGTCCTGCGGACCCGCGTGCTCCTCACGCTCGGCGTCGTCGGAGACGTCGACGCGCGCTTCACGCGCGCCCCGCTCTACGTCGCGTCGCTCATGCTCGGCATCGCCCGCGTCGAGGAGCTCCGGCTGCTGCGCTAGCTCCGTGAGCTCACGGACGACGCCGGCGCGCCTTGAGGACCTGGAAGTAGCGGTGCGCTATGCCGCTCGCGGCAGCGGCGCGCGCGACGTTCCGGCCGGAGCGCTCGAGCGCGCGCTCCACGTAGCGCCGCTCGAACTCGGCGACGACCTCG
>JAHBWH010000415.1 GCA_019637115.1 Myxococcales bacterium
CCACGGCAGCGACAAGGAGGTCACCGGCGAGGCGTTCGCGCTCGATCCCAAGGGCCGCCCGCGCTTCCTCATGCACACGTACGTCGCGTACCTCGGGATCGGTCAGAAGCCGCCGCAGACCGAGTGGGTCGCGTGCGACGCCGACTGCAACGCCGCCGGGAGCTGGAAGGCGAGCGTCATCGCGACCGAGATCTTCGAGCGCTCGACGCTCCGCTTCGACGCGAAGGGCAACGCCCACGTCGCCACCATCGCGCACCTCACCGGCGACGACGGCTCCGCGCGGCTCATGGGGGCCTACCAGCTTTGCACGGGCGCCTGCGACAAGTCCGAGAGCTGGAGCGGCCCCGCGTTCGGCGACGCGTTCGAGCGCGAGGTCGAGGCGGTCTCGATCAAGCCGCAGATCTCGCTCGCGCTGACCAAGGCAGGAAACCCGCGCGTCCTCTTCCTCGCGAAGGACGACGCCGGGGCGAAGAAGATGGCGTACCTCGAGTGCGACGACGGCTGCGTCTCGGGCGATTCGTGGGGCGCGATCGTCATCAGCAGCGAGGAGGCGCTCAGCTCGGGCTTCGATCTCGCGCTCGACCAGAACGACCACCCGCGCGTCGCGTTCGCGCTGAACTACAACATCGGCATCGCCTACTGCAACGAGCCGTCGTGCGTCACGGAGGGCGCGAACTGGGATCTCTCCGTCGTGGAGCGAGGCAGCGACATGCCGCCGGACACCATCTTCCTCGAGCCGAACTGCACCGTCGGAGCGTGGTTCCTCCACGATCCGTCGATCGCGCTGACGGCGACCGGGCAGCCGCGCGTCGGCTACCAGGCGCGTGACATCAGCGGCGGCTGGAAGAACCCCGACCCCACGAAGCCTGGCTGCACCGCGGGCACCGACATGACGTGGGCTCGGCTGGCGATCGCTCCGTCCGCCCTCTGAGCTTCGGGCCTTCCCTTGAGGAGCGCCGACGTGTGCGCCGCGCCGACCGAAGAGCGTCCGCGCTCCGCCGGCGCGCGCCCTCGACGCGAAGGTTCAGCGAGCGCCAGAGGACGCGGCGAGGCTCATACGCTCCTCGTCCCTCTCTCTGTCCCTCGCGAGCCAGGAGGCGCGCGCGTCGTCGTTGCTCCACTCCCTCCCGAGCGCGCTCGCGCAGTCGACGAGCGCGTCCTCGAGCTCCTTGGCGCTGGCGACGCGGTCGTCCGGCGACTTGGCGAGGCAGCGGAGGACGAGCTCGTCGAGCGACGCCGGAAGCGGCTCGCCGCGGCGCTTGCTCGGCGGAGCGGGCGCTTCGAGCATGTGCGCACGGACGAGCTGGGTGGCGTCGGTGCTCTCGAACGGCGGGGCCCCCGAGAGCAGGAAGTAGAGGGTCGCGCCGAGCGAGTAGACGTCGCTCCGCGCGTCGGCCTCGCCGTCCATCCAGCACTCCGGCGGCATGTAGGCCGGCGTTCCGCGGACGCTCTGCGTGCGGGTCGCGTCGGAGACGAGCCGCGCGATGCCGAAGTCGAGCACCTTGAGGACGTCGTGCTGATCGCCGAGGCGCGTCGCGAAGAGGTTCGCCGGCTTGATGTCACGGTGGACGATCCCGGCGGCGTGGGCCTCCGTGAGGGAGCGGC
>JAHBWH010000416.1 GCA_019637115.1 Myxococcales bacterium
GATTGCCGGAGGACTCCCCGATGCGCGTCGAGGTCACGCTCGACCTCCGCACGAAGACGCTCAGCACCGCGGTCGCGCCGCTGGGCGAGCCGCTCCCCAAGCCGCAGACGACGGCCGTTCGAGGCGACCCGCCCGGCCAGGGTGCCATCCGCGCGACCGAGCTCGGGGCCGCGCCCGGCATCCAGTCACCCGGCATCGGCGCGGTCTGGATCGACGACCTCCTGATCGACTGAGGCGCCTTTCTGCTCTTCTCCGCAGCCGCGATGGGATGCCCGTCGAGGAGCCACACTCCGACGCGCATCACGTCGCTCTCCGCGATCGGTGTTCGTTGGAAGGCGGACGGCCGTTCCGGGGTCTGCGCGAGATCGCAGTAGGCTCCTCTCGGCAGAGTTGCTAAGCGACGTTTATGCTTCGTCAGCTCGTCATCGTCGTCGGCGTCAGCGCATGGGTGGCTGCGTGCTCGTCCTCCTCACCTGCGACACCTCCGCTCGACGTCAGCGGAGATGCCGACGGCGGCACGGATGAGGTCGACGCCGCCGCGCTTCCGAACCCGATGCCGGGTTGTCCTCTGGATCCTGGCCCCACGGCGATCGACTTCGACCCTCAGTCCGCGACCGATCCGCTCGGTGGCGCGGACAAGCTCACGATCGCGCAGGCCCTCGCGGGATACCCCGACTCCTCGGGCGTCCTGACGGCGCTCATCACCACCGAGAAGGGGGCCATCCGCTGCGAGCTCGACGAGGCCGCGGCGCCGATCTCGGTCGCCAACTTCGTCGCGCTGGCCCGCGGCACGCGTCCGTACAAGACGTCGACGCGGTGGAAGGTGGGCCGCTTCTACGACGGCCTCATCTTCCACCGTGTCATCCCGAATTTCGTCATCCAGGGCGGCGATCCGCGTGGCACCGGCACGGGCGGACCGGGCTACAGCCTGCCCGAGGAGAACCATGTCGACGAGCCGGCCGGAACGCTCGCGATGGCCGCGAGCGACGTGCCGAGCGGAAGCCAGTTCTACATCGTCGTCGGGCAGGGCCCTCAAGCCAACTACAACGTGTTCGGCAAGTGCGAGACCGAGACGGCGATTACGATCGCGTCCGAGAAGCGCGACAGCGCCGACAAGCCCGTCACCGACGTCCACATGCAACGGATCGACATCGCGCGCTGCCCGAAGTGACGCGTGCTCGCGCGGACGGCTCCGCGTGCGCCGATCGAGGGCATCGACGGGCTGCTCGCTCAGCCACGAGGCGCCGATCGATCCGTCACGCCGTCTTTCGAGGATGACGTCCTCGAGCTTGCAGAGCTGTCGGATCAGTCCATCACGATCTTGCGGATGCGATTCACGTCGAGCACGTAGAGCTCGTTCGCGAATTTCGCGATGCCCTTCACGTTGATGAACTTGGCAGTGCAGCCATCGCCGTCCGCGTAGGCCGCGCTCGATCCTACGAGCGTGGAGACCGCGCCCGCCGGCGTCACCACGCGGATGGTCGCGCCGTCGGCGACGTAGATGAGGTGCGTCGTCTGGTCGAGGGCGAACGCGTGCGGCCCCTCGAACCGCGCCGCCGCGCCGGTGCCGTCGACGTGACCGGCGGT
>JAHBWH010000417.1 GCA_019637115.1 Myxococcales bacterium
AGCTGTGCGAGGACCAGCTCGCGCTCTCGATGAAGCTTGCCTGCCTCGAACGGACGGCGCTCGATCTGGCCGAGGAGGGCGCGCACGCGGGAGCTCCGCTCGGCGCGACGTCGGCTGCCGTGCTCCGGAGCCTCGAGGCGCGTGTGAGCGACCTCGGCGACGTCCGCGACGCGCTCGCGGTGTTGCATCTCGCCACGGTGTCTTGCACCGTTCACCCCGCGCTGCTCCCGGACGCGCCGCTGGCGGAGTACCTCCGCGGCGCCTACGCTTGGCTGTTCGCCGTGCTCCGCGCGCTCGAGCACCTCGCGCTCGGCCTGCGCGCGCTGCAGCCCGACTGGGCGACGTACCGCTGGCGGATCGAGGAGGCGAAGAACTTCCACTTCGACGAGCTCGAGACGGAGATCGCCTCGTGCCTCGCCGCGCTGCAGTCGCGTGACCGCGGCGTCGACGCTGCGGTCACGGCGCTCGCTGCCGCGTTCGAGCTCGTGCTCGACGACGCGCGCCAGCTCGAGCGCCGGCTCGACGAGCGCTTCGGCTGATCGAAGGCCCCGCGCGCGCTTGTCCGAACGACGCGACGCGCGACGTCTCATCCCCGTTCCGCGCGACTTTTCGGGGCTCGCTCGGAGTCGGCGCGCCTATACTTCGCGGCCATGGCGACGATGGTTCACGAGGTCCTGGGGGAGACGACGAAGCGCCACGGAGACCGCCCCGCGCTCCGCGTGAAACGTGACGGCGCGTGGCGCACGACGACCTGGAGCGCGTACGAGCGCGACGCGCGGCGCGCAGGCCGCGCGCTCGTCGGGCTCGGCGCCCTGCCCGGCAAGGGCGTCGCGCTGATCGGCTACAACAGCCCCGAGTGGCTCGTCGCGGACGTCGGCGCGATCCTCGCCGGCGCGGTCCCGGCCGGCATCTACACGACGAACACGCCGGAGCAGGTTCGGTACATCACCGATCACTGCGAGGCCAAGGTCGCGTTCGCGGACACCGCGCAGCAGGTCGACAAGTTCGTCGTCGAGCAGGAGCGCATGCCGCGCCTCGAGGTCGTCGTGCAGATGCTCGGCGAGCCGAGCGAGGCGACGCGAGGCCGCCTCCGCGTGCTCGGCTGGGAGGAGTTCTTGAAGCTCGGCGACGAGACGCCCGAGAGCGACCTCGACGCGCGGCTCGCGGCGCAGAAGCCCGACGACGTCTGCACGCTCATCTACACGTCCGGCACGACGGGCGAGCCGAAGGCCGTGATGATCTCCCACACGAACCTGGTGTGGACGGCGAAGGCGGTCCTGAAGGCCATCGAGTTCGGGTCGAACGAGGTCTCGATCAGCTACCTGCCGCTCAGCCACATCGCCGAGCAGATGCTCTCGATCCACGGACCGATGTCGATGGGCTCGCTCCTCTACTTCGCCGAGAGCCTCGACAAGCTCGGCGAGGCGCTCCAGGAGGTGCGGCCGACCGTGTTCATGGGCGTGCCCCGCGTCTGGGAGAAGATCCAGGCGAAGATGGTCGCCGCGGGCGCCTCGGCGCCGCCGCTCCGGAAGAAGATCGCCGCGTGGGCACGCAAGGTCGGGCTCGCCGCCGGCTACGCCGAGCAG
>JAHBWH010000418.1 GCA_019637115.1 Myxococcales bacterium
AGGACGCGGACGTCGGTGCGCGCCGAGTACGCGCGCGTCGGGTCCAGCGAGCGGAGGAACCCCGAGAGGACCTCGAAGTGCCGCGCCCGCGCGGCAGTCATCGGCTCGTCCCACTCGACGTCGCGCGGCGGCGCGCTGCGCGCGAGCGCGCCGGCGCCCGACATGGCGAGCGACCAGAGCCCGACGTGCGTATGATCGTAGGTGGCGCCGTCCTCGCCGCCGTACGCGAACTGCCCGCAGAAGACCGGCTTTTCGTGCTCCCACGTCTCCGCCACCTTGTGGGTCATCGCGTCGGCGAGCGCGTGCGCGTCGTGGACCTCTCGACCGTCGAGGTGCCACTGGACCAGATCGTTGGCCGCGCTCGCGTACCAGGGTCCGTCGTCCCCCTCGACGTTCCAGTGCAGGCCGACCGGGCCCGCGGTGACGAGGTGCGCGTACGGATCGCTCGCGCGCCAGGCGCGGCTCATCTCCTCCGCCCACGGGATCCAGACCTGCTCGCCGATCGCCCCGTCGCGCTCGGGCTCGTCGAGCAGATCGACGGCGAGGAGGCGAGGTGAGGAGGCCCACCGATCGGCGATGTAGCGGAGCTTCCGGATCGCGCGCGTGCGGAGCGCGGGAGCGCGGAAGAAGTCCTTCGGCGATCGCGCGGGGCCTCCGCGCGCGGCGCTGTACGGGTTGTCGTCCCAGCTCCTCCGGCCCTCCGGGCCCGAGGTGAAGCCGAGGGCGAAGGCGACGAGCACGACGTCGACGTTCGCCGACTCCGCCGCGTCGAAGAGCGTGTCGATCGCCTCCGCGGTTCGTTCGTCGAAGCGACCTGGCGCGGGCTCGAGGCAGCCGATCCGGTACCGCGCGGTGCCGGGCTCCGGCGCGCAGCCCGCGACGATGAAGACGCGGATCGTCGACATGCCGTAGGCGGCCATTCGCTCGACGTAGCTCCGGATGTCGGCGCTCTCGTGGTTCGAGCGCGGATCGTAGACGTCGAAGCGGTTCTCGCCGAGGACGAACCGGGTCGTGCCGTCGTCGGCGACGAGGCGATGACGCGCCCGAGGATCGATCCGCACGAAGCCGTGCCGCCCTCCGGGCACGGCCTCGAGCTCGCCGCGCCCGACGAGGCGGCGGCCTTCGCCTGCGCGGATCGTCCACGTGTGGAGGCCAGGCTCGCGCGGCGTGTACCGCACCTTGAAATGGCCGCGGGACGCGAAGCCGCCGACCTCGACTACCTTGCCGGACGGCGTCGTGAAGCGCGCGTCGATCGTGAGATCGTCGGCGGGCAGGCCGTCGGTCGCAGCGTCGAACGTGATCTCGTGGCGTGTGTCGACGGGCGCCCGCGCCCGAAGCTGGCCGGCGGGGAACGCGGCGCCCGGCGCTCGAGGAAGGAGCGCGTGGCTGCTGCAGGCGGCGGCCGCGAGGAGGCTCGCCGCGCGGAGCAGCCCGGACACGAGCGTCGCGCGCATGAAGCTCGCGCGAGCAACCGGCGCGCCGCGATGACCTCGACCGGACGAAACGCGCCGGGTCCTAGCCGCTCGGCTCGAGGGCGGCGCGACCGGCGGGCGCGCGTGACGTCAGGGAGCGCTCGCGGCGCCC
>JAHBWH010000419.1 GCA_019637115.1 Myxococcales bacterium
GTGGAGCGACGCGATCTCCTTCTCCATCTCCTTGGTCTCGCCCTCGTGGTAGCCGCCGTGGATGAAGCGGACCTTGCCGGAGCCGTCGACGATGAACGTCGTCGGCATCTTCTCGACCTTCCAGCGGCTCGCGATCGCGTGGTCGCTGTCCCAGCCGATCGTGAACGTCGCGCCGTTCTCCCGCGCGAAGTCGAGGATGCCCTTCTCTTCGTCGTCGACCGAGATGGCGATGACCTCGGCCTTGTCGCCGAGGCGCTTCGACAGCTCCTCGAGCTTCGGGAACGACGCGCGGCACGGCTCGCACCAGGTCGCCCAGAAGTCGATGATGAGCACCTTGCCCTGCTTCTCTTCGATCGAGATCTTGCCCTTGTTGTTGAGCGACTGGATCGAAAGATCCGGAGCCTGCTTGCCGACCTCCGCGGGTCCGCCGCCTCCGCCCCCCGATTCGTCCGCTGCGCTCCTCGCTCCCTTCTCGGATCCCCCACAGCCGGCGAGCGCGGTGAGCGACACGAGAAGAGCGACGCCGAATCGTTTGGGCAGGACCGTCATCTGGACACCTCTCCGCGTCAGGGCTCTGTCCGCCTCGCAAGAATCGCGCGCGCTGGCGCCGGCCCGACGCTCCCGAATCGTACCGTCAGACGCGCGACCTCCCGCATCGATCGACGCAGGCCGCCAAGATTGCGCAATTGCTCGTGTCGGTCCCGACCGTCGGGTGGTTGGATGTACCCCCAGGTATGAAGCTCGCGCACCCTGATCATGCAGCCGATTTCTCCTGACTCGCCGAAATCATTGAAGATCAACCGAGCGCGGCCGGTAGGCACGGACATCGCTGAAGGTGAGGCATGCGACGCCTCCTTTTCATCGGCAGCCTCCTCCTCACCATCGTCTCGACGGCCTGCGCGACGGAGGTCGACTTCGACGAGAACGAGGACGACGAGGAGATCGCCGAGACGGAGGAAGCCCTCACGAACAAGTCGGTGTCGCTGAAGTACGAGGGCACCTGCGAGTTCCTCCGCAACTGCTCGCGCTGGTCGCGCGGGCTGCCCGAGGGCAACGTGCTCTGGGGCTGCAGCGCGGAGAACACGCGCGGGAGCAGCTCGCAGCGCTACGGCGCGTGCGAGGACACTGGCCTCTGGGTCGCCGGTCCGACGCGCGGGTACTGCGGCAAGACCGCGAAGATCTGCAAGGGCCGCGTCTGCGTGAACGCGAAGGTGAAGGATGTCAGCGTCAGTCGCGACTGGGAGGCCTCGAACGGCGTCCTCGCGGCGCTGAACCTCCCGTACGGCCTCACCGGTCGATGCAGCGGCTACGGCGGGGGCCGGGTCACCATCTCGACGAACTAGGGCCGCGAGGCGTCGAGGAAGCACTTAGATCGACCACTTTAGTGGTCGCCTCCGCTTGCCTAGCGGGCATATTCGACCATTATAGTGGTCGAACTGCGATGCCCGCCGGAAAGTGCCATCTCGAGCTCTACCTGGACGGCGACTGGACCGTCGCGGCCGAGGTGCGCTGCGACGACGTCGCCGGTGGGTTCCGGTCGAGCGCGCGCCTCGAATACGACTTCGACTACCTCGCGGCCGTGA
>JAHBWH010000042.1 GCA_019637115.1 Myxococcales bacterium
TGCGCCGCGCGGATCATCGTCCTCCGCGACCGCCGCCCCCGAAAGCGAGGCCGCGGCGACCCACCGGACTGACCCCATCGCGCCTTCGCGGCGCTGCGCGGCTCGGCCAAGGCCCGGGCCGCGCGAATCTGTGTACGTCGTCCGCCGAGACCCCCGGAAAGGGTGTGGCCGCCTCGCCAGGTCGCCCGTTCGGACCCCTCGAACCCGCCGCGACCCCCCGCGGCCCGCGCCCCCTCACCCACCTCCAATTCGTACCGCGTGCGGATCAGGCGACCGCCGACGAGAGGCCGCGGCGACCCACCGGACTGATGCCATCGCGCCCACGTGGCGCTGCGCGGCTCGGTCATGGCCCGGGCCGCGCGAATCTGTGTGCGTCGTCCACCGAGACCTCCGGAAAGGGTGTAGCCGCGCCGCCAGGTCGCCCGTTCGGACCCCTCGAACCCGCCGCGACCCGCCGCGGCCCGCGTCCCCTCACCCCCCTCCAATTCGCACCGCGTGCGGATCGCGCCGAGACGTCCTGGACGTAGACCTCGCCCGCGTCCTGGGTTTCGACCGGATCGGTGCTCAGGGGCAAGCGATGGACGTCGTCCTCATCATAAGTGGTATTTCGGGCAGAATCATTCCTATCGAGGCAGCGAATACAAACTCAATGAAACCAACCATGTCGACGGAGGCCGATACGAGAAAGCTAATAGCGCCGGCAAGTTCCAACTGCGTAGTGAGAAACGAATCCCTGGATCCAACAGCGAGCCAAGCCGACGCATACTGTCGAGCGGCCCTGGCGCCCATTATTATCTGGATGTCAAGACCAGTCGGCACCGCCGTTCCGATCCTAGACTCGACGGATGTTATAATTAATGAGGACTCATCCTTGCATGTATTCAGAATGTCTACATGCAGGCCAGGCGGCACCCCTCGTTCTCCCATGCTGGCGATACGTTCGACGATCGCGCTTACCGCCTGCATGTCAGCATGATTCTTCGAAACTGGCGGAAGACGCACGCAAAACGCCTCCCAGAAAACAGGAAAGTGTCGCACCAAGACAACGTCATCAACATTGAGCCAAGCCTGTCTGAGTCGCTCGCGTATGTCTGCTACCGGAACTGATGTCACGAAGCGCATCGCGGGTTCAAACCCGAGCGATGCGGCCGCTTCCAGTTTTGTATCATCAACCAGTCCGGCTTCGACAAGGCGAGACAGTTCGTTCCCGACATCCTTGTCGGTCCGTTCCTTGTCGACAATGAGCCATTCTGTGGAGCGCCGAACATTGAATGCCATATTATTCCCTTCCCGTCGCAGGCGCTCCAGTGTCGAACCGATACTCTCCACCCAGGTCTCGCGCCGCATCGCCCAGGTGGTTAGGAGTCAAATAGAATACCTTGGTGTCTTCAAATCCGTTTTGTCTGGTTTGTCCATTCAGGATTTGCCGGCACTGGCCACCTCCGACGCATGGCACGCGCTCCGTCAACACTTGTTTGACCTTAATGTCGTGTCGAGTGGCCCTCGTCTGCTCATGAACCCATGCGGCGATTGCCTCCTCAGAATGCTCGCCACCTGGCTCGTTCGGTAATACGATAATGCTTTCTTCTCCATTGATGGTGATCAGTGCGGCTGCGACATTGCGTGTCGCAAGGGACTCGTTAGATGTCATGTTATTGTTGACACGAAACTCTCGTATCCGTTGTAGAAGCCGAGGATCCGCGCGATCGGCAGCAGTTGTATTCCGCCCCCCGAGCCACGGCATCGGACCGCCGGACTCCAGAGTCTCTCCTGAGGGCGACTCGCCGACAAGGGTATTTCCGGGTGACTCGCCAACGGTCACGCCTCGGGTGGAATCCGGAGCCGGCGCCTGGATGGGACCACGTTGGTCGGGTGGAGGTTGGATGGGAGGACTCCTGTCGCGAGGCGGCGCCTCGATCCTTCGTCGCTCAAGGCGCGAACGGAGTTCTTGTATCTGCTGCAGAGCGCGGGCCGGGTCTGCAATGTGGGGATCGATCGTCAGGAGGGTCTGGGCAATGGAGCCCAAGACTCCAGCCTCAGCGACCCCCCTAGGCACCCCTGCGCGAGCTGCAGCCGAAGACTGCGGAGGTCGAGTGTGACTAATGGGCCCAGCCTGCGTTCCACAGCGCGCAATTCGGGACGCCCGGAACGCATCGTATAACTTGGAAGCGGCCCGGCCGATCGCGGCAAGAAGGCCTGAGAGGCCAATCGGATCCCGCGCCTGCAGCAGATTCCCACTCACATAATGATACGAGTTGCCAAACTCCCCCCCACCCCCTGCATGCACCTGCAGCGGATCCGGCGAAGCCCACCGCCCGAGATGCGGCATCAAATACCGCATCCCGAAGTACACCAGCCCGACCTCCGAATCGTCCTCCTTGCCCGTGAACCCCATCGGCTCGAGCGCGAACGCCTCGACGTCCGTGTTCGCCCGCAAGGTCTCCCGGGCGCCGCTCGGGTAGAACGTGCCCACCTCGAGCAGCTCGCCGGTGACCAAGTCGACGACGCCCGAGGTGCTCTGCAGCAGGTTCGTCAGCGCCAAGGTCACGCGCGCGTCGCGCTCGAAGCCCGAGCCACCGCCACCCGAAGCCCCCGGCTTCCACACCACACGCGCGCCGGCGACGAGGTATTGCGTCTCGGTCCCGAGGGCGACGGAGCCGTCGTAGCGGCCGACGACGCGGTTGGCGACGAGGCCGCGGCGCTCGAGGGCCCCCGGCATGACGTAGAGGGCGACGCGCTCGACGCCGCCGATGGCGGCGCCGTCGCCGTCGGCGGTCTGCCCGTCGACGGTCTCCTTGAGGGTGCGGATGTTGCCCGCGTCATAGGCGTAGCGCTGGCGGACCTGCAGGGCCCAATCGCCGCTGCCCGCGCGGTCGTAGCGGCGCGCTTCGGCGAGGCGGTTGAGCTCGTCCCAGCGGTACTCGTAGTGCTGCTCTTGGTCGCAGCGGCACGCGGCGCGGAGGTGCGCGGCGCGCTGGTCGACGTCCGCGCGCGCGACGTCGTCCCAGCACGCGGTGGCGGCGCTGGTGTCGTGACAGGCCGCGCGGACGGTGACGGCCGTGGCGTTGCCGCTCTCGCCGTAGCGCACGCGGACCCAGCCGCCGCGCTCGCGGGTGGCGTCGGGCGAGGGAGCGGACTCGGGGAGGTTCGACGCGAGGTAGAGCGCGGTCGGGCGGAGCGGCCCTCCGTCGGGTTGGCCGTCGGCGAATCCGTTGCGGATGTTGCTGCCGAGGGAGCGCTCGTAGAATGCGGCGGCGTCGTCGGTCCACTCGGTCTGGTTGGCGAGCCAGTCGTAGCGGTAGGTGAGGTTGATGACGCGGCTGTCGGGCAGCTCGCCGAGGCGCGGCGCGGGGCGGCGGCGCATCGGGTCGGCCGCCACCATCGCGTTCTGCGTCTCGCGCCAGTCGGTGGCGGGGTTGCCGGTCGTCGTCCACGGGCCCGCGGGGCTGCGGTAGGTGAAGTCGACCGATGCGACGCGGTAGAGCGCGTCGTGCGTGATGCGGTAGCGGTGCGCCCGCTGCTCGTCGGGCCATTGCTCACGGAAGCGATTGTCGCGGACCTCGATGAGGTTGCTGGCGCCGTCCCAGAAGTAGTTCTCGTCGATCATCCGCGTGACCGCGCCGAGGGAGGGCGCGACCGCGCCCGGCGTCGTCGCCGTGCGCTGCCAGATGATGCGTCGCACGCGCTGGCGAACGTCGTAGTAGGTGTAGTGCTGCACGCTCCGCGGCGCAGGACCGTGGACCACGACCGTCGGTTGCCCGAAGACGTCGTAGCTCGCCGAGCGGACGATGGGGATCGTCGTCGTCGTCCCGTCGACGCCGATCGCGAGGTCCGCCACGGCGGGCAGCCCACGGATGTTGAAGCGCATAGTCGCCGAGAGCTGCGGCGCGCTGCCCGTCCCGCCGAAGAGCGCCCAGTCCGGGTCGGTGGGCCACGTGCGATTGGTCGTGCGGTCGATGCGGTCGTAGGTGACGGTCGACGTGTAGGTGTGCGCCTCGTCGTACATCCGCGTGCCCGAGCTCGGCGGGGCGTCGTCGACGAAGACCAGCGGGTCGTCGCCCGCGCGCACCATCGGCGCAGGGCCCGCTGACGGCAGCACCGCCATCTGACGCCCCGACCAGGTGGGGCGGCCGCGGTGGTCGTAGCCGACGAGCGAGCGCTGGCCGCGGTCGGACGAGCCGACGAGCCGCCCGCGGTCGAACGACGACGGCCGGCCGAAGCTGCTCGCCCACGGCGGCGCCTCGTCGAAGTGGTAGCGGACGTCGACCTCGCGCGTGCTCGCGGACGTATCGATCGCCAGCGCGATGGCCTCGCTCGGCAGCGCTTCGTCGGGATCGTCACCCGCCGCCTGCGCTTCGGCGCAGCCGACGTAGTCCTCGGCGAGGAGGCGTCCGGCGCGGTCGTAGTAGAAGTTCTGGCCGCAGCCGCGCGGGTCGCGCATCGCGACGAGGTCGCCGACGCGGTTGTAGAGGTAGCGCCAGCGGCGCGTGGCCTCGCCGCCCGTGCGGCCGTCGCTGTCCGGGTCGGTGCCGCCGAGGCGGCGACCGAGCGTGTCGTACATGAAGTGCCGCGTCAGGGCGTGGCCGTCGCGGATCGGCGCGCCGAGCCCGGGCCCGGTGGTCTCGGCGCGCGTCACCGAGAGCGCGGCGCCGTCGGTGCGGTACGTCGTCGAGAGGCGCTCGAAAGAGTCTTCGAGGGTCTGCGGGTCGCGCTGGTGGAGCACCTGCTCGATGGCGCGGCCGTGGCCGTCGACTCGTGAGCGGGTGAACGTGCCGCCAAAGACCGCCGCCGGCGTCGGGTGGATGATCCCCGCGGGGACGACGGGGACGCCGAGGTCGAGGGTGTCGGCGGCCACCGTCTCGAGCGCCTTGTGGTAGACGCGGCTCAGGCTGCCGTCGCGCTCCACGGTCTGCCACGCCTCGCCGAAGGCGTCGTAGTGCACCCTGATCGCGTTCGAGCTCGGCAGCCCCACCGCGTCGTAGGGCGAGGGCGGGTCACTGTAGACGAACACCGGGTCGAACGCGCGGAAGGGCGTGCCGCGCGCCGTCAGCTCGGTGACGCCGCCTTGGATCCAGCGGCGCCCGGTCATCGCGTTGCTGGCCTCGCTGCGCGCGAGGGACGCGCGCGCGCGGCCGAGGCCGTCGACGTAGCTGCGCGCGACGATCGACCAATCGGGCCGCGGCTCGCAGCGTGGGTGCGGGTGTGACGCGGACTCGACCCAGCTCACGGGGCGGTCACCCTCGACGAGCCCGTACCGGAAGGTCTGGGTCGGGGCGCCCGCCACACACGCGCCAGCGCGGATCTGGTCGGTCGCGTGTTGTGGCGGCGCGATGGCCGCGAGGCGCCCGAGGCCGTCGTAGCGGACCTCGGTGGTCTGCCCGTTCGGATCGGTCGCGCTGAGGAGCGCGCCGAGGCCGCGGTCCCAGCGGGCGGTCGAGCTCATGAGGCACAGGCCAGTCGACGACGCCTCGCAGTACGTCCCCGTCCCGCCGTGCACGGCGATGGACTCGCGCACGGGGAGCTGCGCGTAGGTCTCGTCGTAGGCGAGCTCGGCGTAGCGCCAGCACGCGCCCGCGCCGCTCGCCTCGAGGTCGGCGCCCGCGCAGCTCGCGAGGGCGTTGCCCCAGCCGTCGTAGGAGGTCGACGCCTCGAGCACCTGGCCGCTCGCCCCCGCGAAGGCCGGGTGCGACTGTCCGTACGCGGCCGCGAGCGAGAAGCCCTCTGCCCCGCGCGCGTCGCCCGCGAAGGCGTACGCGGGCCCGCTCCACTGCGCGAGCTGCGCGCTCCAGAGCAGGTCGCCGGTCGCTTCGTCGAAGCGGCTGGCGCTCCAGCCGAAGCGCGTGGTGCCGCTCGCCGAGCCCGTGACGTACGACTCGTCCGTGCGCCAGAGCCAGTCGCGGCCGTCGCCGAGCAGGACGGGGCGCGCGTGGCTCGTGATGACCTCGTCGACGCCCGGGCGGCCGTGCGCGCTCTGCGTGACGACGTGGCCGAGGTTGTCGACCTCCTCGGTGGTCGAGCGCACGTGCGCGTGGCCCTGCGCGCGGATGGTGAGCGTCGTCTCTTCGACGCCGGTCTGCGTGGGCGCACCCGCGCCGCCGACGACCTGGTGGACGACGCTCGGCAGCGTGAGCTGCCCGCCCGGCCCCGCGAGCGAGGTGCCGTTCGGCTCGCCCGGGACGATGCCGGTGTCGTAGCTCAGCTCGTCGCTCTGGCTGACGTAGGCGTACCAGAGGAAGCGCCCGTCGAGCCCCTGCGCGAGCTGGCGGAGCGCGATGGTCGCGTGCGAGCTCGAGAGGAAGAGGCCCTCTTCGTCGAAGACCTCGTTCAGCCATTGGCGGCCCTTGAGCGCCTCGTAGGGGTTCTCGGCGAGGCGGTCGGTCGCGATCGATTGCGGCCGGCGGCCTTGGTGGAAGTACGTGCGCGTGTACGCGCTCGGGTGGTTCGCGTCGCCGACCGCGACCGCGTCCGCGGCGCCGAAGCCGCGGAACTCCTGCTCGATGCCCTCGTAGTAGCCGTCGTGATAGGCGAAGCGCGTCGTCACCACGTTCGGCGCGCGGCCGACCCGGTCGAAGTTGTCGGTGGTGCTCATGCTCCGCACCACGCGGCTGATCACGGGGCTGCCGCCGCTGCGGTAGACGCACTCGCCGCTGAGTTCTTGGAGGAGGCGGTCGCAGTCGCCATCGGCCCGGCTCCACGTGAAGGTCTCGCCTACGCCGCGCCGGCGGGTCGCGGGCCCCGTGCCCTCGGCGGCCGCCTCGGCGAGGTCCTCGACGTAGTCGATGGCCGACGAGTCGTAGACCATCGTCGACGTCGCGCCGAGGCCGTTCTCGACGCGGTTCAAGATGCGCGGCCGCTCGCCGCCCATGAAGTCGAGGTACTCCCAGCGCGACGCGCTCGCGTAGACGAGGTCGAGGGTCGCCGAGCCGTCGATGTCGGCGAAGCGCAGGCGCGGCGCGAAGTCGGGGGCCATCGGCGAGCGCGCGATCGTCCGCTCGGTGAAGCCCTCGCCGCCGCGGTTGAAGTAGACGTCGACCTCGCGGAAGCGGACCTGCACGACGTCGGGGGCGCCGTCGGCGTTGACGTCGGCGAGGTAGACGCCCGAGAGCTCGGGGTTGAGCTCGCGCGGCGGGTTCGCCATCACGCGGTGCCGGTTTGCGCCCTGGCCGCGGCCGCACTCGGTGGGGCCGTCGCCGAAGACCGGCGCGCCGCTCGCGTTCACGCCGCGGCCTGGCCACCAGACCACGCGGCCGCGACGGATCTTGACGATGTCGGTGAGGCCGTCGCCGTTCATGTCCGCGAGGCGCACCTCGGGGTCGGCGAAGTCGACGGGCAGGCCGTCGTGGAGCAGGCACGTCTCGTGCGGCGTCGTGAGCAGCTCGAAGTCGTCGAGCCCCGGCCCCGTGCGGCGCACCTGCCCGAACTTGCCCTCGCCGCCCGGGAGCCAGCCGAGGTTGAGCCAGGTCTGCATCGCGGTGCCGGTCGTGCGCACCACGTCGATGAGGTGGTCGCCGTTGACGTCGAACATCTGGTAGTGCGTGCCGTCGCGGACGAGGTCGACGCGCGGATCGGTGCCGCGGGGGAGCTGCACCTCGGCGTAGGTGAAGCGCCAGCCCTGCTCGGCGGGCGAGGCGCTGTGGTTGGCGGCCGCGTCGCTGCTGCGCGTGGGCGTGAAGAAGCCGTAGCGGTCGAGGCGGGGCATGTGCAGCAGGTCGCTGCGTCCGTCGCCGTCGACGTCCATCGGCACGACGTTGGCGTTGCCGAGGTTGAGCGTGCCCGAGAGGTCGCGGCGCATCGGGACGGGCACGGGGGCGCTGAAGACCGCGGTGCGGCCGGCGGGCGCGGCGCGAGGGCCGGTGAAGCCGTTGAAGAAGACGCCGACGGCGGGCGCGCCGTCCGCGGTGCGGTATCGCGCGGGGTCGGTGACGATGAGGTCCGGCAGGCCGTCGGCGTTGACGTCGAAGAGGTCGGCGCGCGCCGCGTCGACGCTGACGTTCGGCGGGGCCTCGACGGCGCGCACGGTCTCGTCGATGCCGCCGAAGCCCGGCACGCCCCCGGAGGGCGGCGCGGTGTAGCCGAAGGTCATCGGCGGGAGGAGCCGGCCGCGCGTGCGACCGAGCGCGTCCGCGAGCGCGGTGGACTCCGAGACGTGGCCGAAGACGTGGTGCGCCATGACGCCCCCGGCGTGGCGCTCCTCGTCGGGGCGACCCTCGACCTGCACGCGGGCGAGGAGCGAGTGGAACGACTGGTCGGCGGGCTGATAGGCGAGGTGGTAGCGGCGCACGAGCTGGCGCTCGACGCCGTCCATGTCCATCGCGCTCACCGTCACGCGGCGCAGGCGCCAGCGGGTCTCGACGCGCCAGCCGCTCGTGTACCGCGACGTGACGTCGGGGCGGCCCTCGTAGTCGAAGTGGACCCGCGCGCCGTAGGACGCGAGCGGCGCGCTGCACCCACGACGCGCGGCGACGTCGCCGCCGGCGCAGTCGCTCGGGCTCACGTAGAAGACGTCCTGGACGTAGACCTCGCCCGCGTCGCGCGCGTAGCGGTAGTAGACGGTCGACCCGTGGGGGTCGCTCATGCGCGTGAGGTGCCAGCCGTAGATGCGGCCAATGCCGCCGAGCTGCTCGCTCTGCACCGCGACGGTGTCGTCGAGGTCCATCGGGCCCTCGCCGCTCGGGAGCAGACCGAAGTCGAAGCGGGTGCCGTCCTTGCCCTGGACGATCCAGCGGGTGCCGTCGGGCGCGCGGAAGAAGCGCAAGAAGCCGCCCTCGACGCGCGCGCGGTATTGCTGCCAGTCACGCGCCTCGGCGGGCTTGGCCGCGGTGTTTCCGTAGCGGCCGCCGGAGGCGTCGACGGCCGCGATGGTGGCGTCGTCGACCGGGACGAGCTCCTGGCCGCCGTTGTAGAAGAAGCGATCTTCGTCGGGCGTCCAGCGGGTGGCGTCCTGGTAGCGCGGCAGGCCGCGATCCGATTGGCGGACGATGAAGGGCGTGGACAGGTTCCAGCCGATGCCGAGCGGGCCGTTGCCGCTCGTGCTCGCGTAGCTGAGGCCGAGGCTCGGCTCGACGCCCGCCCGCCCCGCGGGGAGCGCGATCGGCACGCTGAAGGTCGCGGCGCCGCTCGAGAGGATGGGGGCGAAGGACTCACCCATGCCCTCGATGGAGCCCTCGGCGTTCGGCAGGCTGATGCGCGTCGGCTCGACGGCGCTCTTGGCCTCGCCGGTCGGGAGCGAGGTCGGGGAGGCGCCCTCGGGGAGATCGTCGAGCGCGTCGGTCTCTGGCTCGCCCCGATCATTGGCGAGCGCGTCGCGCAGCCGTGGATCGTCGCGGAAGACGCTCTGCAGCTCGTCGGCGAGCGGGTGCCGGCCGAGCGCGTCGGAGACCGAGCCCGCGAGCTCTTCGCGGAGGACGGGCAGCGGGCCGCCCGGGTCGCTGGGCGGGAGGGGCTCGGTGTCCTGCGCCTTGGCTGCGAGCGGTGTGCCGAGGGTGAGGAAGACGACCGCGGCGAGCAGGGACGCGAGGGCGCGGTAGGCGGGGTGGATGCGGGTCGACATGGGGCCTCGGCGATGCGGGCGGAAAGGCATAGCGGCGTGGCGTGCGGACTTGGGGAGCGCGGGAGGTGGGGCTC
The DNA here is from genome assembly GCA_019637115.1 of Myxococcales bacterium. Taxonomy (GTDB): domain Bacteria; phylum Myxococcota_A; class Polyangia; order Polyangiales; family Houyiibacteriaceae; genus JACKEH01. Next base: position 9,625 of record JAHBWH010000042.1, read on the forward strand.
AGTCCGGGAGGAGGAAGAGGTGGAGGGGGAAGCCGGGGCCGGACTCGGCCCACGCGATCCAGGTCCCGCGGGGTGACGCCGCGAGCGCGAGCGGGCCTTCGGCGAGGCCCGCGTCGAATGTGTCGGTGAGGCGCATCACGTCGTCCGCGGGGAGCGAGACCGTCGCGGTGAGGGCGGGGCCGACCCCGACCGTACCGCTCCCGGAGACGAAGCCGACGAGCGCGGGGGCAACGCCGGCCGCGTCACGCGCCCGACGAGGGGCGACGGTGGCGGATGTGTCTCGGCCCACGGGCGACGCGCGCGGGAAGGCGATCGCCGGCGGGAAGCCCGCGGGAGGCCCCATCGTGACGGGCTGCAGGCCGATGGTGCCTTCGCGTTCGTAGACGAGCAGGAAGCGGACTCGCTCTGCGCTCGGCTCTACGTCCGGCTCGTCGCGCACCCCGGGCACCCGAGCGGGCGCGACGAGGGGCCAGATCATGCCGTCCGCGAGCACGACGGGGCCCGCGTCGAGCGGGACGTCCGCACGATACCGCCGACCTTCGACGCGCGGTCGAGGCCCCAAGAAGTCGGTCTGCCAGACCACGAGCCAGCGCAGATCGTCGCCTTCCCCTTCTGCGGCGACGGAGCCGCTTCGGACCTGCGGCCCCGCGTGCACGAGGAGCTCGGGGCCGAGCGGCGCGCCGGTCGCCGTGAAGCGGCGCGCGAAGAGGCGCTGCTCGAGGCGCGTCTCGCGCTGGAAGGTGACGACGAAGCCGTCCCCGACCGTGCTCACGCGCGCGTCGCGCTCCTCTTGCGCGATGGTGCCGGCGCGGCGCTCGGGGCCGACGGCGCCGTCGGCCGTGATGACGCGGAAGACGGCGGTAGCCATCGGGGCGCCGACCACGCGGTCGTAGGCGACCACCCAGCCTCCACCGGCCAGCCCCGCGACCGAGGCGTAGACGAAGGGCACGCCGATCTCGAAGGCGTCGCCCTCGCGCACGCCCGCGGGGCCGAAGCGCTGCCCGAGGAGAGCGCCGGCCCCAGCCGCCTCGGCCCGCTGGTAGATGAGGAGCACGCGGCCTTCGCCGTCGACACCGAGGGCGCGCGGTTGGCTCGGCTCGAGGGCCGGGCCCCACTCACCCTCTGGGTCGACGTCGACGACGATGGGCGTCGAGGTGCACGAGGACGAGCAGGCGTCGCCGTCGAGCAGGTTGCCGTCGTCGCACGCCTCGCGCGGCGGCGCGTCCGGATCGTCGGGCGTCGGCCCGGGCTCGACGTAGCCGTCGCCGCAGCCGCGCGCCACGCACGCGCCCGCGACGCAGACGCTCGGCGCGACCAGCTCGCCGCACGTCGTCCCGTCGGGAGCGGGCGCGCGGCGGCAGACCCCGGCGACACACGCGGCCTCTTCGCACTCGTGGGCCGGCGTGCACGCCTCGCAGGTGAGGTCCGAGGCGTCTGGGGCGTCCGGCGGCGCGTCGGGCGTCGCGCCGTCATGGACCTCGGCGTCGGGGTCCGTGTCAGCGTCCGCGACATCCGCGTCCGGTGGGGCGGCGCCGTCGGGGCCGCCGTCCTCGAGCGATCCCCAAGGAGCGTCCACGCCGGCGTCGGCCCCCGCGTCGCCGTCGATGACGGCCTCGCGAGAGCCTCCACAGGCGCCCGCGAGCGCGAGCGTGAGCGCGAGGTGAAGCGGACGTCGCATGCGGGCCTCAGCGCAGCGGGGTCCAGTAGCGGTAGTCGATGACGATCTGGATGTCCTCGACGGCGTCGAAGAGGATGTCGTCCTCGTAGATGCGGAGGGTGTACGCGCCCGAGAGCGGCCGGCCGCGCATCTCCGTGCGCATGTAGGGCTCGATGAGCCCTCGGTCGGCGCCCGAGAGCGGGTTCGTGAGGTGCCGCTCGGCGACGAGCGCGCGGCCGCCGCGCACCCAGCCGGGCGTGAGGGGGAGCACCGCGCTGTCGCCCGACGGGTACGTGTTCCCGTGGTGGTCGAGCACGGTGGTCGCGGTGTGGCGCAGGTCGATGCCCGCGAAGCCGCTCGCGTAGCAGCTCGTTGGAAGCGGGCTGCGCTCGCAGTCCTGGACCGCGGAGCCGACGACGTTGAAGCCGATGCGCTCGACGCGGTAGTTGTAGTTGCCGTGCGCGAAGCCTGCCCCGCGGAAGAGCTGGCCAGAGCGTTCTTGCTCGTTCGTGAGCTCGAACGAGAGCTCGCGGTAACAACGCTGCGGCGGGCACGTCGAGGTCGTGGGATCGCACGCAGGCTCGCAGCCCGACGTCCACGCGCGGCGGTAACGGAAGATGTCGCCGCTCGTGTCCTCGCATGGGACGCCCAAGTTCGCCGTGGTCTCGCGGGTGCCCCAGAAGGCGACGGGCGGGACCTCCTCGGTCTGGACGGCGCCGCCTGGGCAGCCGAAGCTGGGGTTGCAGAGCTCGGCGGGGACGGAGCGGGTGATGTCTTCCAGCATGACGCCAGCGAGGTCGAACGCCTGCGAGTACAGAGGCTCTCCCTCGAGCGTGTCGTCGCGGAACGGGCCGACCGTCACCTCGTAGAGGGTCGGCTCGTCCAGGTACGCCGTGTCGAAGGCCATGTAGCGGCGGACCCAGCCGTCACCGCCCACCGGCTCGTCCGTCACGACGGGCATCATCGGGACGCGCAGGCCCACGAAGTCGATGATGTTGACCGTGTAGTCCGCGGACGGCGCGTAGACCGCCCCTTCGGGCCCGTGGATGCGCCGCTCGTACCAGGAGAGCCGGTATTTGCGGTTCGGATCGAGCACGACGTCCTGCGAGAGGCGCGAGAACTGGAGCGTGTGGATGTCGTGCCGCAGCGACGACTGCGTGGGGCTGACGGGTGACACCGTGCCCGCGGCGACCTCGGTCGCCAGTGGCAACCCGTCATCGCGCGCGATTCCGTTGCGCGGGCCGAAGACGACACGGTGGGCGCGGGGACGGGGCGCGTCCGCTTCCCCGAAGGGCCAGGGGACGGGGGGCACCTCGACTGGCGCCGACCCGACTCCGACGCAATCTCGGACCGCTGGCGGTTCGCCAGGGATGCCGGACGGAAGCTCGGGACAGTCGCGGACCGTCCAAGCGCTGCCGGGCGTGCCCATGTCGAGGGTGTTGAGCAGCAGGTTCGGGCCCTCGTGATCACAACGGGCGAAGATCGGATCGATCTCGTTCTTCAGCGACACGACCGCGGTGTCGCGGCCGTCCGTGAAGGGGTGCGCGAGGCGATAGGACTCGACGACGGCGTCGAGGCGGCGGACGTAGTCGCCGACGTAGGCCGGGGCGTAGGACTCTTCGGCGACGCCAGCGTCGCGGAGGCGACGGTAGTTGATGCCCTCGGCCTCACAGAGCTGGTCCACCCACGTCGCTGGTGCGTCGACGAGCGCGAGAGGCTCGACCATCGACGAGAGATCGACCGCCAGCCGAAGCTCGATCGCGCGGCGCGCGAGCTCGGCGCGTCGGAGCGCGGTGCTTCGCGCGGCCTCGTAGCGCTCTTGGAGCGTGTTGAGGCGCCGGCGCATCACGGTGCTCACGCGATACTGCCGCCCAGCGGCGTCCGAGTCGGCGAAGAGCGCCCGCGCGACCGCGCGGCTGGCCTGCCGACGCGCAGACTCGAGCCCGATGAGGCCGTTGTCGATGCGTTCCTGGGCCTTCTCGATGGCGGTCATGGTGCGGGAGAGAGCGAGCTGAGAGTCTGAAAAGCTCGCCATGAACGTCGCGATGACTTGCGTCCGCTGCTCGTCGAGTAGCATCGACTCGGCTGCCCTTCGGTTGACCGCAATGAGCACCTGTATCCCAGAATTGATGCAGGTGGCTGCGATGGTAATCGTCGCCGCAGCTGCTTTGAGTGGTCCGCCAATCGCGCTGGCGGTCGCGTTTATGCAGCTCGTTACCTGATTGGATATGGTGCTGTTCAAGTCGAGCTGCAGAATGTCGTCGCGAATTCCGTATGCGCGTAGCTGGCTTTCGACGGTACTGGTGGCCTCATTAAACGTATCAATGTGGCTGGCAACTTCCCGGCTCAGGAGCGGTAGATCGCGAAGCCCATCTCGGAGGCTGGCGACGGACTGGCCGTAGATCCCGCCAACGCCTGGGTAGCTGCCGACTCCGCCAGATGAGTCGTCAATGGCGCCGATCACGACCTCCGGTACGTTCGCAACAACCATGTGTTCTGCTCGGCGCCGGAGATCGTTCGCGAGGCATCCCATGTAGCTCCGAAACTGCGGTAGGTTTGCGAGCGAACGAACCACCGGAGCATCCCCGCAGCCAGCTCCGAATGCCAAGTCCGAAGCGGGCTCGTCGGCTGCGCAGATGAGCTCAACTGCGTCCCATAGGTTGCCATAGTTGGCCGAGTCCCAGTTCAATGGTCTTCCGAACTCACTTGGGGTACCAATGTCAAAGATGCGGCGAGCGTCTCGCATGCGTGTGGAGAGGAGAGTGGATTCTGGATATCGATTCATCACTGCGTTGCGTACGACCGGAACGACGTCACGAGCTTCTGGGAGCAACTGGATTCCGCCCCACGAGAATGCTGTACTGACAGTTCCGCCAGCGGATCCGATGTCGAAGAAAGCAACAGATTCATATCCGCGCCAGGGCGCGAGCGTGGTCCCTGTGACCTCAAACATCATCATCGGCATAGTTGCGTTGCGGTCGCGGCCAAGGCTGTGGCGGTTACACGCGCGTTCCCACACGACGTTCAAACCCACGGAGTGAGCCGTTGCGGTGCCGCAGGAAGACGCTCGCTGACCGTCCGTCGGCACCACCATGCCGGAATAGCCGACCCCGGCAAGTGAGCGGGCTACAGTAGCGGCGAGCAGCATGCGCTCGGAAAAGTCTGTGCGTTGTGAACGGTTTGAGCAGTTGATTGATGGTGCACATAGGATCGAACGTGGCGTGCTCTCGCATTCTTCAAGCGTAAGCGGTCGACCGATATTCGAGCAGGGCCATCGCGACGAAATGGTGCCGGTAAGGGCGTCTCCAGTAGTGAAGTTTTGTCCTCCGACGGAGAACTCAATGTGACCGTCCAGTTTTGCGAATGCGGTGATCTGTGCGCTTGCGTCCCGAAGCGCTTGTGGGTGGAAGGTGCGGTTTGTGTTGAGGATGAGAGCATCCCTAATGCTGTGGCGCACACGCAATCGACGTAAAGCAGCGCACACGAGTGGTCTATTCGCGCGAGTGCTCGGAAGTTCAGCGGCTTCGGAGCGTGATCGGAATGCCTCGATGTTGCGATCAACCAGGCGGAGCTCCTGGTTGCTGGGGAGGCCGATGCGGGCTGCGAGACCCTCACACGTCTCTTGGCTGTAGATCGACGGCTTGAACGGGCATGGGTGGTTCACCGACGAGTTGCAGACGTCGTTTGGGTTCGTGCGGCTCACCCAGAGGCAGAGCGGATCCGTGCCGAAGGAGACGAAGTCGACGAGCTCGCCCTCGTCGACGCAGCTCCGGAGGCGGGAGAGCTCGGCGTCGTCGTGCCTGCGGTCAGAGTCGAGCAGACCGTTGATGGGGTCCATCACGCAGCGGCCGGCGTGGCAGACCAGGCCGTCGCCGCAATCGGCGGCGGTACCGCATGGGGGCGCGTCGATCGCGCCCGAATCGACGCGGAGCGCGTCGAGGTCGATCGCGGTGCCGCAGGTCGCCTCGAGCGTCTCGAGGGCTTGCTCGGCGCGGATGTCGATGTCGAGGCCGGCGCGGACGAGCTCGTCGCCGAGGCGGTCGGCCTCATCCGCGGCGATCAGCGCCTGGCGGAGGTAGGTCCTCCAGCTCGACTCGACCAGGTCGCCGTCGTCGCTCAGCTCGTTCTCGAGCGGGAGATCCATACCGCGGGGCAGGCCCGTGCAGGTCCGGCTCGGGTCGACGGGCGATCGCGTGCTGGGCTCGAGGGCGTCCTTCGCGAGCGCGTCGAGCCACGGGTTGACGGGTCGTTGGCGGCTCCAGTCGCCCGGTGCCGAGGGGAAGTGGATGCCCCCGATGAGGTTGATCCCGCCGGCACGCGCGAGGGCGTCGGCGTGGCGGCCGAGGAAGAAGACCTCCTCGCGCGGGGGGTCGCCAGCGGCGGAGGCCTCGCTGGGGAGGAAGGGCGCGACGTTCCATTGCGCGAAGTTCGAGAAGCCGGTCTCGAAGCCGACCGTGCCCGAGTGGCTGCGGGGCACGAGGTAGTCGTCGAGGTTGCACGGGAGGCCGTCGATCAGGCCGCGCTCGGCGCATTGGGCGCCGTCGAGGCCGCGAAGGAGCACGAGGTCGTCGTCCTCCATGGCGAGCGCGCGGACGTGGGCCATGCGGGGATAGCCCGGCGCGAACGGCGCGCGGGACTCGGCGACGAGGCGGGCCGGCCGCTCGTCTCTCACCGTGTTGAGGATGCGCGCGGCGGTCATGTAGGCGTCTCGGTGGGTCGCGGTCTCTGCGCTGTCGACCTTGGCGACGAGGAGGGTGGCGACGCTGTGGGCATAGTCGAGCGACGCCGCGAGGCCGGTCCGTGCGTAGATGGGCCCCGAAGGTCGGAACGCGATCTCCTCGAGCTCGGGGCTCGGGGGAAGGCCGCCCTCGGGTGAGGCCGACGCGAGCGTCGACCAATACGCGGCCGGCAGTGAGACCGGTCGCGCCGCCGTCGCGGCGTAGCGGGTGAACTGGGAGAGGTGTGTGCCGGCGTCGGTCGCGCGCTCGCGGCGCGGGAGGGTGGTCGTGGGGTTGCGAGCGAAGGCGCGGATCTCGCCACGCAGGTAGTCGCGCGCGTGGAGGAAGTGCTCCCGCGTCAGGCCGAGGTTGCGGTAGAGGTCTTGCGCGTCATTGCCGAGCTCCTGGCCGTGAAGGTCTTCGAGCCGCTCGAGCACGGAGCCGCGCTGGCGCGTGGAGGGGAGGCTGGGGTTGTCGCTCGGGAAGCCCGTGCCGGTTGGGTCCATCAGCGTTCCGCCCACCAGCTCGTCGATGGGCAAGGTCGGATCGAGGAGGTCGGCCGGGTTCACGGCCGCCTCGCGGAGCGTCTGCAAGGCGAGCTCGTCTCGATCGTCCCGAAGGCGCGTGTCGGCGAGCGGCTTGCCGCCGAGGATCGGGAGCGCGAAGCCGTCGTCTGCAGGGTGGAAGCCGTAGGGCGCTTGGGTCACGAGCTGCGCGGCCGCGCCGCGAGAGAGCACGGGGGCGAGCTGCGAGAAGGTGTTGGCGGCGCGGTCGCTCCGGCGCAACGAGCGTTGGCCGTCGGCGACGGCGAGCTGGTTACGATAGGAGCGCTCGGCGGCCTCGCGCATGAGCTCGAAGGCCTCGACGAAGGTGTCGACGAGGACGGTGCCGACGCGCTCGCCCGTGGGTGAAACGTCTTCGAACTCAACCTGCGAAGACGACGCGGTTTGGCACGTCTGCGGGTGAACCAGTGAGCTGGTGAGAGCCGTGCCCGTCTGCAGCACGGCTTCGCGCGCCGCGAAGAGCGCGCGCTCGTGAACCGCAGCGCGTTCAGCGACGTCGAGCACGGGGTATGTGAACCCCGCGAGCTCGTACTCCGGCTGCCGATGCTCGGCGAGCTCCATCAGGCGATGGGCGATGCAGATCCGAAACGTCGCTCCACATGCCGCGACGCTGCATTCGGAGGGCTCGAACGGGGCGTTGGCGAATTTGTACGAATCCGACGGGGAGAGGTTACATCCGGAGAGGTGGGCGAGCTGGCTCGCGCACGCTTGTCCCGCGTGAACGGCGACCTCTTCAGGGGTCAGCTCGTGGGTGCCTCCGTTCGGATCTCGAACCGTGACGTTCTGCCGACGCCGGTGCTCGTCCCACCCCTCCGGGACGTCAGCGAGATCCAGGCTAGGGCCTGTGTCCGAGCAGGCGAGCGCGATCAGCACGAGCGCACAAGCGAGCGGTCGATGTTGCGTTCCCATCAGCGAATCTCCCTCACGCAGTAGATGGCTGCACCGAAAGAACCCGCGCTGATGGCCGGCGCAGACCCGATGCGAGAGTTGTGTTGAACGCGCGCCGTCACACCTCGCGACGTGACGTCGTCGTTGAACGGGACGGCTGGGCCGACGGGATCGACGAGGCTCTCGGCGGTGGACTCGTAGTTCGGGTGGTACGTGTCCCGCATGACCGCGCGCGTGAGCATCTGGTGCTCCACGCCGTAGTAGCCACGGGTCTCGGGGACGCTCCCTACGGCGACGGGGATCGGCAACGAGCCGGGGGCGACGCCGGGGCATCCCTCGGCCGGGAGGATGTCGCAGGGGTACTCGCTCTCCGCGATCGCCCAGAGGCGGCGGCTCGGGACCGGCCCACGTTGGGCCTTCTCCCACTGTGCCGACGTCATCAAGAGGCGCCCGCCGTCCCACGCGCAGAACTCGATGGCGGCTTGGCGAATGACCAGCGCCGGGAAGTCCTCGGGTTGTTCCGCGAGGACTCCCTCGACGTACGGGATCATCGTCACCGTGCACGCCCCAGCCGCGCGGCACTCGAGGAAACGGCGCTTCGTCGCGGGGTGGCGCGCGGCGACGAAGGTGGAGAGGTAGACCTCCGTGAAGGGGCGCGCGTGGGCGGGATCCCCGCGATAGAACGGGCCCGCGGGGACGCAGACCTCGCTGAGCTCGGGCGGGGAGTCGCGGAGCGGGCCGCAGGGTGACTCGCACTCGGTCTGCCAGCGGCACGCGTCGTCGCAGGTGCGGCGCGTGATCCGGCCAGGGCCGCACGAGCCGTCGTCGTCGGTGTCTCCGGGGTCGCACTCGCCAGGTGCGCCCGCGAGATCCCAGTCGCCCCAATCGCACGAGTCGAGGCAGAGGCGGCGGCGGGTCTGGCAGAGGTCCGCGGGGGACTCTTCGAGGCTGCCAGGGATGCAGGCGCGCTGGTTGAGGCACTCGGAGGTTCGTTCCCAGGTCCCGTCGACGCAGCGCTCCTGCGCGTTGCCACACGCGCCGCAGGAGGCGACGCGGGTGGCGCCTTCGTCGTCGCAGCGTGCGGGCGGGGGCCCGGCGTCTAGCAGAAGGTCCGCGTCGGCGGGGCCGCCGTCGGCCGGGTCGATGTCGCTGGCGTCCGGAGCGTCGGCGTCCGGAGCGTCGGCGTCCGGAGTGTCGGCGTCTTCGGGGGCGGGCTCGCTCGAAGAGGGACAAGCGGCGAGCGAGAGCGCGAAGAGCAAGGGGCAGAGTCGTTTCATCGGTTGCCTCGTCGAGGTCGTCGGAGCGCGAGCGCGAGGCTCGCGAGGAAGAGGGCTCCAGTGGGGGTGGCCGGGCCGCCTGCGGCGCATCCAGGTGCGGGCGCGGGTGCGCAGACGTCGTGCTCGTCGACCGAGATGCATCGGTCGGCCGGGGGGCATGCGCCGCCGCAGGGACGAGAGCAGAAACCGTGTGGGCGGCCCTCGAGGCCGGTGACGCAGACGCCAGACGCGCAGTCACGGCCCCGCGCGCAGGGCTCGCCGTAGCCGCGATCGTCGAAGCGGCACGTGTTGGCGCGGCAGGTCGACCACGGGGGGCAGTCGCGCGTGGTCTCGCAGCTCGACGTGCACCAGCCCGCGTCGTTGCAGAGGCCCTCGCAGTCGTCAGGCGAGGCGCAAGGGTCCGCGTGGGTGCCGCGCGGGCGGCAGCGGTCTCGATCGCACCACGCGGTGTCGGTGCAGTCCGCGTCGGTCGTGCACTCGAACTCGCGCGTGGGCGTGCAGCTCCCCGAGCAGCTCGCCGGGTAGAGGGCGCAGAGGCCCTCGACCTCGTCGAGCGAGAGGGCACGCTGCCGGACCGAGTAGAGCGGGTGCAGGGCGGCGTGGGCATGGCTCGGCCCGCAGCGGTCGGCGCCGTCGCGGCCGTCGAGCTCACACGGGTGCAGGAGCCCGAGCACGTGCCCGAGCTCGTGCGTGACGACGGCGCGGAGGTCGCGCGCGCCGCTCGCGCGGCCATCTAGGGTCCAGGCGAAGTCGGTGGCGTTGAGGAGCAGGTCCGCCTCGACGATGCGCGCCTCCGCGCTGCGGGTCGCGTAGCGGATGTCGGTCGTCGCGGCGGCGTCGGGGTCGAAGCCGAGCGCGCTCCAGCCGCGGGTGACGAACGCGATCGTGTTGACGTCGTCGCCGGGGACGGGGGCGTCGTCGGTGAGGCCGGCGAAGACGAGCCGCACGTTTGTGCAGTCGACCGCGTTCCAGGTGCTCGCGGCGGCCGCGATGGTCTCGAGCACGGCGTTGCGCTCGAGCCCCGCGGGGAGCGCGACGTGCACGCGGTAGGGGATCTCTCGCATGGGCCACGCGACCGTGGCGGCGTCGTCGAACTCGGGGAGGTCGGCGGCGGTGCGGTAGGCGTGCGCGGTGCCAGACGCGGTGCCGGACGCGAGCAGCGCGATCGCGGCGAGGGCTCGAGCCGTGGATCGCGACGGGCTCATCGGTCCCAAAGCCCATTCGAGGAGGTCGGCGAGCGAGATCCGCGCCCTTGGCCGCGGATACCTGGAACGAACCTCGGGTTCTTGGCACCAGTCGCGATTGTTCGCGCGCAAGCGCGTGCGTAGCGCTGATTGATCCGGTCAGGCTGCGAAGTTCCGCCGACGTCGGCGCGACGGCTTCTCGGGGGCCAGGTGGCGCAAGCCGATGTCAGGGTTTTCCGAGGCATCGGGGCGAAGGCTGCTCGTGGTGAGCCATCGCGGCAATATCGGAATTGTTCTGGTAGTTCCGAGAATCACTTGGGATCTCGGTGTCTTGGTCCCTGCTGCGGTCCGCGTCGCGAGGCTTCGTGTCGTGCGATATCGCACGCGTTTAGGGGTTGCGGGGCGAAGGGACGCAACTGTCGCCAGCGGGTGACGAGAACCGCTCGGTTCGTGACTTCATTCCCATTCCCACATGCGTGGTGCCCCATCTCTGCTACGGGGGCTGCGCGGCAAGGGGGCCGCCGTGTCGTCGATGTCTTCACCCCGCGTTCTCTTCGTCAGCGCCTACCGTCCCGCGTGGAAGGTGATGCCCCGTGTGCTCGGTGGCGCGCGGGTCTCGTGCCGAGAGCCGGGGTCGTCGGTCGGGAGACGTGTGGGGTTCGAGGCCGTGGTGATGCTGATGCCGCCCGACGCGACGGAGCAGCGATGCGACGAGGTCCGGGCGTGGGCGCGGCTGCTGGTCGGCGTGGGGACGAGCGTCGTGGTGCTCTGCGAGCGCGACGGGCGGCTCTGGCCGCAGGAGTGGACGAACGCGTCGACGCTCGCGAGCCGCTCGGACGATGGCTCGCCTCAGATCGTGCAGATGGCGAAGCCTGTGCGGGGCGCCGAGCTGCGAAGTGCGCTGACGTGGCTGCTCGGGAGCCCGGTGACGCGCGATCCCTCCTTGGGGGGGCGCGCCGAGGAGCTGATGGTTTGCGCGCTGCACGTGGCCGAGCGGCATCGTCTCTCCGATCGTGACTTCACCGTCGTGCAGGCTGCGTTGGAGGTGCGCGAGCGCGATCTGATCGCGCAGCGCCTCGGCCTCCAGAAGCGCAGCGTGGACGAGTACGCCGCGCGGATCGCAGAGCGCGCGAAGATGTCGCTCGACTCGCTGGTGCGGCAAGCGTGGCTGGAGTGGATCGACGCCGTCGCGGACGACGAGGGCTCGGGGCTCTACGGGATGCGAGCGCGGAAGGCGTCAGGGCAGGTGGCGGGGCGCGGGCCGCTCGGCGGTTGAGCGCTCGGTCCGCGGGTGAGTCGCGGACCGCGGGTGAGGCGCTTCTGCGCTCAGCTCGCTCGCCGTACGTAGTCAATCACGCGCAGCGGCTCCGCGGCTGCGGCGCCGAGGACGCCGCCCATCATCGCGCCGATGACGCCTACGGTCGCGACTTCGCTGCCCGCGAAGTAGAGGCCGGGGAGGGGGGCGCGGGGGCGGAGCCAGGGGTTGCGGAAGCGGGTGGGGGTGGGCTCGAGGCCGTAGATCGCGCCGTGGATGGGGCGGACGAAGTGATCCGTGGACGCCGGGGTGGAGAGCTCGGCGTAGCGGATGAGGGGCGCGAGCTTCGGCATGTGGCGCTCGAATTGCGCGAGGAGGGCCGCTTGGAGCTGGGCCTTGAGGGCTTCGTAGGTGGGCCCGCGTTTGTGCCAGCGGGCTTCGGTGTAGGGCGCGAAGACGTCCCATGGGACGAAGGTGACGACCTCGCCGGTGTGGCGTCGTTCGGGGCCGGGGTCGTGCTCGGGGTCCTTGAGCGAGGGGAAGCTGCAGTAGAGGACGGGGGCGTCGCCGCGGGGGCCGTCGGGGCCGACGTCCCAGGCGTCGACCTCCATGTCGTAGGTCTCGTAGAACCATTGGTTGGCGGCCGTGGCGCCCGCGGCGCGGACGTCGCCTTCGAAGCCGAGGTAGAGGCAGACGTGCGCGGGCGAGGGGTCGAGGCGCGCGACGCTGCTGGCCCAGGTGTCGCGCGTGAGCTCGGGCGGCAAGAGGCGCTCGACGGTGGAGCGGACGCCTGCCGCGCTGAGGACTTGCTTGGCGCGGACCTCGCGGCCGTCCTTCAGCCGGACGCCGACGGCGCGGCCGTCCTCGACGAGGATGCGCTCGGCGTCGGCGCGGATCGCGGTCCAGCCGCCCGCGTCGGCGACGGTGCGGAGGAGCTCGACGGCGATGCGCTTGCTGCCGCCGACGGGGTAGTAGGCGCCGTGGAGGAAGTGTTTGACGACGAGCGCCTGCATCGCGAAGGAGGAGCGGCTCGGGATGGCGCCGTAGTAGCCCCATTGGGCGGTGAAGACGGCGCGTAGGCGTGGGTCGTCGGCGAGGCCGTCGACGACCTCCTTGGTGCGGGTCTCGAGCCAGCGCTGCGCTGGGCGCGCGAGGGTGCGGTCGAGCAGCGGCGAGGCGACGCGCGGCGCGAGCCGCGAGAGGTAGTAGTTGCGCATCGTGCCGGAGACGGCGCGGACGAGGTGGAGGTACTCGTCGATGGCCTTTTGCTCGCGCGGGAAGGCGTCGATGAGGTTCTCGCGGAACTGCGCGGGCGAGTCGGGGAAGGCGATCTCGAGGCCGTCGGGGTAGGTGAACTCGTCGTAGCTGCCGCCGAGGGAGGCCCACTTCAGGCGGCCGTCGGTGAGCTTCGCGAGGAGGCGCCCGGTGAGCGTGTGCTCGGTGACCTCGCCCACGGCGTGGACGCCGACGTCCCATTCGTAGCCCGGACGGCGGAAGGCGTGCGTGAAGCCGCCTGCGACGTAGTGCTGCTCGAGCACGATGACGCGCTTGCCGAGCTTCGCGAGGAGGGCCGCCGCGGTCATGCCGCCCATGCCCGAGCCGATGACGACGACGTCGTATGCGCCGGGACGGTCAGCGTCGTCGGGGAGGTGCTTGGACCAAGGGAGGGCTTCGCGGCTCATCGCGCGGGGATAGCGCTATTTTGTGATTCTGGCCAGGCGGCCGGAACCGGGTTCGGCTCGATGGCGCGTGCTTCGACGGGGAGCGCGATGGCAACGCGGGCGGGTTGGGGCGCTCAGACGGTGCGGAGCCAGCCGTGGGGATCGGGGCGGTCGCCGCGCTGGATGGCGGTGAGCTCGTCGTGGAGCTCGACGGCGAGGCGGCCGGGCTTGCCGTCGCCGACGGTGAGGTCGCCGTCTTCGAAGCCGAGCACGCCCACGGGCGAGACGACGGCGGCGGTGCCGGTGCCGAAGACCTCGCGGAGGCGTCCGCTGGCTTGCGCCTGTCGGACCTCGGTGAGCGTGACGTTTCGCTCGACGATGTTCTCGCCGCGATCCTTCAAGAGCGTGATGACGCTGTCGCGCGTGATACCGCCGAGGATGGTGCCTTCGAGCGGTGGGGTGACGATCTCGTCGTCGAAGGCGACGAAGAGGTTCATGGTGCCGACCTCCTCGATGCGCTCGTGCTCGTGGGCGTCCGTCCAGAGGACCTGGTCGTAGCCGCGTGCCTTCGCGTCGGCGGCGGCGCTGAGGCTCGCGGCGTAGTTGCCCGCGGTCTTCGCGTCGCCGACGCCGCCCTTGACGGCGCGGACCTTCTCGCGCTCGACCCAGATGCGTACGGGCGCGAATCCGCGCTCGTAGTAGGCGCCGACCGGGCAGAGGATGATCGAGAAGGTGTAGGCCTTCGCGGGGCGCACGCCGAGGAAGGCTTCGGTCGCGTAGACGAAGGGGCGGATGTAGAGCGCGCCGCCGGTGCTGGCGTCGGGGACCCAGTCGGCGTCCTGGGCGACGACGCGGCTGATGGCCTCGACGGCGTGCGCAGGCTCGACGGTCGCGATGCGGAGCTTCTGGCAGCTGCGGGCGAGGCGCGCGGCGTGCGCGTCGGGGCGGAAGAGGCGGATGGCGCCGTCGGCGCCCTTGAAGGCCTTCATGCCCTCGAAGACGACCTGCGCGTAGTGGAGGACCGACGCGGCGGGGTCGAGCGAGATGGGGCCGTAGGGCTCGATGCGCGCGTCGTTCCAGCCTTTGCCGTCGACGTAGTCCATGTGGAAGACGTGGTCGGTGAAGTGCGTGCCGAAGCCGAGCGGGCCGGTGGGGCGGGGGCGGGGCGCGGTGGTCGGGCGGACGTCGATCTGCATGAGGCTTCCTCGCGGCTACAGGGCTCGGCGGGACTCTAACGCGAGTCGTCGCGCGTCGCGATGATCGCGTTCGTCGCGGTCGGCGGGTCCGCGGGAGGCGTCGAATGAGTCGGGGGTGCGCCGGGGGCGTGGGGGGCGTGGGCTCGGTGAAGGGGGCGCTTGGTCGAACGTGTCGTGGGTCGCGTGGCCGAGGGGGGGCGACGAATTTTTCTTCGCGTGATGGTCGGGCCCTCGCGTTGAAGTGGGGGGCGGGCTCCGGTATGGCTCGGCGTGGACCCCGCGTGGACCGTGCGCCGGATGCTCGGCTGGATGCAGGAGGACTTCGCCTCGCGTGGCGTGGAGAGCGCGAGGCTCGACGCAGAGCTGCTGGTCGCGCACGCGCTCGGCGTGCCGCGGATGCAGCTCTACCTCGACCTCGATCGGCCGCTCGCCGCGGAGGAGCTCGCGTCGATTCGTGCGCTGGTGAAGCGGCGGCGCGAGCGGGAGCCGGTGGCCTATTTGCTGGGGCGGCGCGACTTCTGGAAGCGCTCGTTTCGGGTGGACGCGCGGGTGCTGGTGCCGCGGCCCGATACGGAGACCTTGGTGGAGCGGGCGATCGCGGTGCTGCGGCCTGCACGAGCGAGTGAGCGGGTGGCCGACGAGGGGCGGACCGTGGTCGAGGGGGCGCCGCGCGGTGAGTCCGTGCTGGTGCTCGACGAGGAGCCGGAGTGGGGGGAGGTCGGGGCTGGCTTCGAGGAGGTCGGCGAGGGGCCCGGGGGTGAGGAAAGATTGGTGGATCCTTCCCGAGCGTCCCGATCGGGTCGTTCCCCTGCGTCGGTCGGGGCCGAGGAAAGATTGGTGGATCCTTCCCCAGCGTCGGTGGCGTCCGTGGGCGAGGGCGGTGGGGGTGAGGAAAGAATGGTGGATCCTTCCCGAGCGGCCGGGTCGGGTCGTTCCCCTGCGTCGGTTGGGGCCGAGGAAAGATTGGTGGATCCTTCCCCAGCGTCGGATCCTTCCCCAGCGTCGGCGGCGTCCGTGGGCGAGGGCGGTGGGGGTGAGGAAAGAATGGTGGATCCTTCCTCAGCGTCCGGTGGGGGTGAGGAAAGAATGGTGGATCCTTCCTCAGCGGCCGGGTCGGATCCTTCCCCAGCGTCCGGGTCGGGGGTCGAATCCGGCGGTTCGTTCACGGCGGCGGCTGGTGTGTCCGTGCCTGCAGGGCCGGTCATCGATCTCTGCGTCGGGAGCGGCTGCGTGGTCGTGAGCGTGGCCGAGGAGGTGCCCGATCGGGCCTACTTCGCGACCGACGTATCGTCGGGGGCGCTCGAGGTGGCGCGCGCGAACGTGGTGGATGCGGGCGTGCCGGTGGAGCTCGTCGAGGGGGATCTCTTCGCGGGTCTCGAGGGGCCGTTCGCGCTGGTGCTCGCGAACCCGCCCTATATCGCCGCGCCCGTGATGGAAGGGCTCGAGCCCGAGGTGACGAAGCACGAGCCGCGGATCGCGCTCGTCGCTGGGGAGGATGGGCTCGACGTGATCCGGCGGCTCGTGCCCGAGGCGGCGTCGCGGTTGATCCGGGGCGGCGCGCTGCTGATCGAGATCGGTGAAGATCAGGGCCCGGCCGTCCGCGCGCTCTTCGAGGCGAGCGGCCTGGTGCAGACGCGGGTGTGGCGCGATCTCGCAGGT
The DNA here is from genome assembly GCA_019637115.1 of Myxococcales bacterium. GTDB lineage: Bacteria > Myxococcota_A > Polyangia > Polyangiales > Houyiibacteriaceae > JACKEH01. The sequence continues at coordinate 25,683 of JAHBWH010000042.1, forward strand.
CGCGATCGTGTGGTCGAGGGGTGGCGAGCGCGCTGAGCGCGCGCGTCGGCCCGCGCGTCGGCCCGCGTGTTGGCCCGCGTGTTGGCCATGTTTTGACCAAGGGCCTGGCGGCGATGCCCCCATGACGGGGGTGGCGTCGTCGTCACGCGCGCCGCTACGCTGCCCGTCGTGCTTCGCTTCATCGTGGTGGTCTTGATCGCGGCGTGTGGCCGAGAGCCCGCGCCCTTCGTCACGGGGCGGGACGCGGGGCCGCCGCCGGTCTGCGAGGGTCGCGCCAACCAGCTGACGTGCGTCGGCGACGTCGCGTGGCGGTGTGACGCCGACGAGGTGGCAGGGGAGCCGATCGACTGTGGTCGGAGCGGAGAGCGCTGCGTCGAGGGCGCGGGCTGCCAGGTCTGCGCAACCGCGGAGGTGCGCTGCGACGGCGAGACGATCGAGACGTGCAACGGCGAGGGCACGGGCTGGAACCGCGGGGTGACGTGCGACGCGAGCGCGGGGCTGCGCTGCAGCGCGGAGGGGTGCGTGGATCTCTGCGCGCGCGCGGCTGAGGAGCGGAGCTACCTCGGCTGTGAGTATTGGCCGGTGGTGACGCGCAACGGGCAGCTCTCCGCGGAGCATGCGTTCGCGGTCGCGGTCGCGAACCCGCAGCTCGTGCCGGCGGTCGTCGTGATCGACCGGGGCGGCGAGGAGGTGGCGCGGGCGCGGATCGCGCCGGGGAGGCTCGAGCTCATCCGGCTGCCGTGGGTGGACTCGCTCCGCGACGCCGCGCCGGGATCGGTGGCGGTCGAGGACGGCGCGTATCACCTCGTGTCGGACGTGCCGGTGGTGGTCACGCAGTGGAACCCGCTCGAGTTCCGCATCTCGCGCGATTGCGCCGACGAGCCGCCGGAGAGCCGCACCGACGGCGTCTGCTACTCGTTCACCAACGACGCCTCGCTGCTCTTGCCCGCGCACGTGCTGACCGGGAACTACCTGGTGGTGTCGCGGCCGACGTTCTTCCTCGCGCGGCAGGGGCAGCCCTACAGCGCGTCGCCGGGCTTCGTGACGATCGTCGGCGCGGGCGAGGGGGAGGTCGAGGTCGAGGTCGAGGCGAGCGCGCGGATCGCCGGGACGGAGGACGAGCGCTTCGCGGCGATGGCGCCAGGCGAGCGGCAGACGGTCACGCTGGCGCGCGGTGAGGTGATCCAGCTGGTCAGCGAGCGCGCAGAGGTCTGCCCGGGGACGGAGCGGGAGGAGACGTCACCGCGCGTCGAGCGCTTCCGGTACTGCGATCCGGGCGACGAGTACGACCTGACCGGGACGATCGTGCGCGCGAACGGGCCCGTCGCCGTGGTGTCGGGGCACGACTGCTCGTTCGTGCCCTTCGACCGCTGGGCGTGCGATCACCTCGAGGAGCAGCTCTTCCCGGTGGAGTCGCTCGGGCGCTCCGCGATCGTCGCGCCGACGCGGCCCCTGCGGGGCGAGCCGACGTTGCTGCGCATCGTGAGCGCGGAGAACGGGAACTTCATCCGCTTCACGCCGGAGATCCTCGAGCCGCGGACGTTGAATCGCGGCGAGCACCTCGAGGTCGCGCTGCGCGCGGGGGTGCGGGTGGAGGGGAACGGGCCCTTCTTGGCGGCGACCTTCCTCGTCGGACAGGACTTCAATGGGCTCGGCTCCTCGGGCGCGCAGGGGGTGGGGGATCCTGCGATGGCGCTGGCGATCCCAGACGCGCAGTTCCGGAGCTCGTATACGTTCTTGTCGCCCGATACGTTCACGCAGAGCTGGGTGGACGTGATCGCGCCGACGGGCGCGCGCGTGGTGCTCGATCGGACGCTCGTGACGGACTGGCAGGAGATCGAGGGGACGAGCTGGTCGTACGCGAGCGTGCGCGTGTCACCGGGCGTGCATCGCGTGGACGGCGCGCGGCCGTTCGGGCTGCAGGTCTACGGCTTCGCCGCGTACACGAGCTACTTCGTGACCGGCGGCCTCGACCTGCGCGTGCTGGCCCCGCCGATCTGACGCGCTGGGGTGGCTCACGAGGCGCCGCTGCCGGAGCCGTGGTGCGGCGTCGAGCTTGCCGGTCGCCGCGTGCGGCCCCCAGAATCCTAGCGATGGCTCGACCGACTGCTCTCCTCGTCCACGCTCTCCGCTTGGCCTCGGCGCGGCTGCGCGACGGCGCCGGGTACCGCTGGTCGCATTACGGGATGTGCAACTGTGGCCAGCTCGCGCAGGTGGTGACGGGGGTGTCGCCGCAGGGGCTGCAAGAGGCGGCGTTCGGGCGCGCGGGGGATTGGGGCGAGCAGGGCAGGGACTACTGCCCCGAGAGCGGGCTGCCGATGGACGAGATCATCGGTCGTATGTGCGCGATCGGGCTCGAGCAGGATGACTTCCGCCACCTGGAGCGCCTCACGCACCCGGACGTGCTGCGTCGGCTCCCGCCGGAGCGACGCGCGCTCCACCACGCGCGGCGGGAGGACACCGTGCTCTTCCTGGAGACCTGGGCCGACGTGCTCGCGGAGCGGCTCTCGGAGCTGCAGCGCGCGGAGCTGCGGCGCCTGGAGATGGAGGGTTCGGTGATGGCGGAGGCGGCCGAATGAGGTCGCCGGGAGCGCGAGGATCTGGTCCGAGCGTCGGATCCGCGGCCGTCAGCGCTTGATGTCGAGCGCCTTCATCTTCTTGTACAGGTGGCTGCGCTCGAGGCCGAGGTCGGCGGCGGTGTTGGTGGCGTGGCCCTTGTGGTGGTCGAGGGCGCGGAGGATGAGGTCGCGCTCGACCTCGTCCATCATGTCCTTGAGCGGGACGCCCGGTCGATAGTAGCTGCCGCTGCCAGCCCCGCCGCCGCCCGAGATGGGGAGCAGGGCGCGGGCGTCGCTCTCCGCGACCTCGTCGGAGGGCGTCAGGATCACGAGCCGCTCGACGAGGTTGCGGAGCTCGCGGACGTTGCCGGGGTAGTCGTAGCTCGCGAGCAGCCTCATGGCGCCAGGGGATAGCGACTTGCCCCGCCGCTCGTTGCTCGCGCAGGCCTGCCGGAGAAAGTGTGCGGCGAGGAGAGGGACGTCCTCGGCGCGCTCGCGGAGCGCGGGGACGCGGATGGGCAAGACGTTCAGGCGGTCATAGAGGTCGGCCCGGAAGCGACCGTCCTCGATCTCCTTGCGGAGATCTTTGTTGGTCGCCGCCACGACGCGGACGTCGATGCGAATGAGCTCGTTCCCGCCGACGCGCTCGAGCTCGCCCTCTTGGAGAACGCGCAGCAGCTTGGCCTGCATGGGCGCGGGCATGTCGCCGACTTCGTCGAGGAAGAGCGTGCCGCCGCTCGCGCGCTCGAACTTGCCGCGGCGCTGCTTGGTCGCGCCCGTGAAGGCGCCGGCCTCGTGCCCGAAGAGCTCGCTCTCGATGAGCTCGGCTGGGACCGCCGCGCAGTTGAGCTTCTCGTAGGGGCCCTTCGCGCGCCTGCTGCCGAGGTGGATCGCGCGCGCGACTAGCTCCTTGCCGGTCCCCCGCTCTCCGGTGACCAGCACGCTGGCGTTGGCGTTGGCGGCGAGCGCGATGCGCTGGCGGAGCTCGCTCATGAGGCGCGTCTCGCCCAGGAGCTCGTCTGCGGCGCCAGTGCGCGCGCGAAGCTCCCGGTTCTCTTCTTCGAGGCGCGCGAAGCCGAGGCAGTTCCGGAGCGCGAGCAGGAGACGCTCGGTGCCAATGGGCTTCTCGAGGAAGGTGTAGGCGCCGAGCTGGGTCGCCTCGACCGCGGTCTCGATGGTGCCGTGCCCGCTCATCATGATCACGGGCACGTCGTTCTTCTGCTCGCGCAGCGTCCGCAGGATGGAGAGGCCGTCCTGGTCGGGGAGCTGCACGTCGAGGAGCAGGACGTCGTAGGCCTTGCTGGCGACCTTCCGCAGCGTGATGTCCGCGTTGCCGGCGACGTCGACGTCGTAGTCCTCGACGCGGAGGGCGCGCGAGAGGGTAGAGAGGATGTTCTTCTCGTCGTCGACGATGAGGACGCTCGCCCGGGTCATGCCGCGGAAGCTACCAGACCGACGACGACGGCGCGCGGTGGACACGGATCTGACGCCGCGGTGGCCCCGCAGCGGGCTCGGCAGGGGGCCTTGGAAAGAATGGTGGCTCCTTGGGGGAGGTGCCTCGTGGGCTCCTTGAGGGGGAGGTGCCTCGGCAGGGCCTCGGCAAGAATGGTGGCTCTTTGGGAGGGCGGAAAGATTGGTGGCTCCTTGGGAGGGCGGCTCCTTGGGAGGGCGGGGGGCCGCCTCGCGGCTCCTTGGGGGAGGTGCCTCGGGCAGGGCCTCGGCAAGAATGGTGGCTCCTTGGGAGGACGCCTGGGGCCTCGGCAAGAATGGTGGCTCCTGGGAGGGCGCCTTGGCTCCTTGGGAGGGCGCCTTGGGAGGACGCCTTGGGCCTCGGCAAGAATGGTGGCTCCTTGGGAGGGCGCCTTGGGCTCCTTGGGAGGGCGCCTTGGTAGCTCCTTGAAAGAGCGCCTTGGCAGGGCCTCGGCAAGAATGGTGGCTCCTTGGGAGGGCGCCCTGGGCCTCGGCAAGAATGGTGGCTCCTTGGGAGGGCGCCCTTGGCTCCTTGGGAGGGCGCCTTGGGAGGGCGGGGGCCGCGGCTCCGTGAACGGGGAGGCAGGTCCCGCATCCTCGGTGAAGACCATCAGCGTTGGGCAGGAGCGCGCTCCTCGAGGTCACGGTTCCGACTGTGACCACGCCGCATTGCAGCTCGTGCGCTGGTTGGAGAAACAAGAGAGACCGGCTGGTCACGACATTCTCGGCGCGGCATCCTCCGCGCCGGAGGTTCTGATGACGCCGTTCGTTCGCCTCGTTCTCCTCGCCTCGCTCCTCGGCTGCGCCTCTCCGGAGCGCCCGGAACCTGGCGGCGCGGATGTCGGCGCGCGTCCTGGCGAGGACGGTGGCACCACGACCCCTCCCGATCGCGGGGACGCGGCCACCGCTTCGGACTCGGCGACACCAGACGGCGTCGACGCCTCGACCACGGACGTGGTCGACGCCGGGGCGGACGCCATGATGTCCATCGACGCGGGGCCTCGGCCCGAGTGCACCGTCGACACGGAGTGCGGGGGTGGCCGACGCTGCTTCGAGGGGAGCTGCCGCGACGAGTGCCTCTTCGGTGTCTACTGCGCGCCCGCCACACCCTCGGGCCCGCACTGCCACTCCGGCGTTTGCGTGGAGTGCACGAATGATACGCACTGCACGGGTCGGCAGACCTGCGATGCCCGCCAGCGCCGCTGTGTCGATCGCCCAGTCGACACCTCCATCACGCGCTTCGGCATCTTCTACGCGCTCTGGCACTGCCGCGCCGCGAACCGCCGCCCGATCCTCGACATCACCCAGATCCTGGCCAACGGCGGCGAGACGCGCGGTGAGCTCTGGGGCAACTACGGCGAGTTCCATTGGTGGGGCGAGCCCGAGGGCGGTTACTACTGCCTGAGCAACGACGACCCGCTCCTCCGGCGGCACGCCGAGCAGCTTCGCGACGCGGGCATCGACTTCGTCTACCTCGACATCACGAACTGGAACTACGTCGACCCGCGCAGCGACGACACGCCGAACCTCATCATGCGTCCGCTCGATCGGATGTTGGAGGTGTGGAGCAGTGTGCCGGGGGCCCCCCGAATCGTGCCCTGGGTGCCGGTCGTCGAAGGGGGCATAGACGCGAACCGTTTCACGGTCGATGCCGTGCTGACCCGGCTCGGGCGCTATCCCGGCCTCCAGTTCGTCTATCAGGGCAAGCCGCTCCTGCTGATCACCGTGAACGACCAATACCCCGTCAACACGAGCCGCGAGGCCGCGCTCGCGCGCGACTACACGATCCGCCGGATGTGGGTCTTCGAGATCGGCAACCCCGACTGGAGCTACCAGGAGCATTGTCGGCGCTCCCCCACGGACCGTACGCGGAAGTGCGACCAGAACGTCGCCCGCCGTGACGGCCGTATCGAGCAGATCCCGCTGACCTTCGCGTATCAAATGAACTACATGAGCAACGCGGAGCGCTCGACCCCACGCCACCAGGGGCTGACGTTCCGGCGGCAGTTCGAGACGGTGCTCGACAACCCCGAGACCCCGATCGTCACGATCACCGCCTGGAACGAGTGGGTGGTCCAGCGGCAACCCTGCACGAGCGACGTGACCTGCCCGTGCACCCGCTACGGCACGAGCGGCTGCTTCCTCGACCAGTACAACCTCGAGTACAGCCGCGACGCGGAGCCCGGTCGCAACCCGATGGGCGACTACTACTACCGGCTGATGCGTGAGTGCATCGCGCTGCATCGCTCGGGCGGCCGCTGCGACACGGCGAACGCGGGCAACCTCTGCTGCCGCGACTACGGGCCCTGAAGGCCGTGAACGAAGCAGAAATCCGGGGCCTGATGGCATCGCCGCGCCCCGAGGGCCGACGCGAACGAGAGATGTAGCGCGATGGCCCTAAGGCATGGCCGCCCCGACTACGCGCCCTGAAGGCCCAGACGCTCGCGGTCCGGTTGACGCTTCCGCGTCGAGCCGCCACACGAGAGGGATGCTCGGACAGTCGCTGCCGCGCCTCGTCACGCCCCCGCCGGGCGCGCGCTCTCGCGCGCTCGTCGACGTGCTCGCGCGGACCGAGTGCCCCGCGTTCACGGCGCGTCGCGCGCGGCGGGCCGAAGCCTCCGGCGCGCCGCAGGATCCGATCGTCTGGGCCGAGGCGCGCGGGAGCAACGTCGTGGACGCCGATGGGAACGTCTACGTCGACCTCACGAGCGGCTTCGGGGTCGCGGCGATCGGGCACGCGCACCCGAGGGTCCGCGAGGCGATCGCAGCGCAGAGCGAGCGGCTGGTTCACGGGCTCGGAGACCTCCACCCGAGCGACGTGAAGATCGCCCTGCTCGAGCGCCTGGCCCAGCTGGCGCCGTGGGAGGGCGCCCGAGTCGTGCTCTCGATCAGCGGCAGCGACGCGGTCGAGACCGCGCTGAAGTCCGCCGCGCTCGCGACCAAGAAGCCCGGTGTGTTGGCCTTCGAAGGGGGTTATCACGGGCTCGGTCACGGCCCTCTCGCGGCGTGTGGTTATGCGCCCGCCTTCCGGGCGCCCTTCGCCGCGCAGCTCAACCCCCACGTCCGCTTCGCGGCGTGGGACGAGCACGACGCTGGGGCGGCGTTGCGTGCCGTGGACGCGGCGTGGAGTGATGACGTCGGCGCGGTGCTCGTCGAGCCCTTGCAGGGTCGCGGCGGCTGCCGCCCCGCCTCCCCGGGTTTCCTCGCGGGGCTGGCAGAGCGATGCCGCGAACGCGGCGCGCTGTTGATCGCCGACGAGATCCTCACGGGGCTCGGGCGGACTGGGGCGACGTTCTGGTCGGTGGAGGCTGGGACCCTTCCGGACCTGATCTGCGTCGGGAAGGCGCTCGGGGGCGGGATGCCGATCAGCGCCTGCCTGGGTCGCGCCGAGGTGATGGCCGCCTGGGGCGCGTCCGACGGTGAGGCGATCCACACGGGGACGTTCTTTGGGCAGCCGCTGTCCTGCGCGGCAGCGCTCGCCTCGCTCGACGTGCTGCGCGAAGAGGGGCTCGCAGCGCGGGCGGCCGAGGTGGGCGGGCGCTTCGCCGCGCGCCTCCACGCCGCGACGGGCCGACCTGTGACGGGCACGGGGCTGCTCCTCGGGGTCCGATTCGACGCGCCCGTGCTCGGGTTGGTCGCGCGCCTCCTGGGCCAGGGCTGGCTCACCTTGCCTGCCGGCGCGGACGCCCGGACGCTTCAGCTCGTGCCGCCGCTGAACATCGACGAGCCCCTGCTCGAAGCGTTCACCGCTGCGCTCGCGGCGGAGGTACGAGCGTGAGCATTGGGGACATGACCCGCGAGGAGCTCCACGCGCGCGTGGTTGGGCTCATCGACACGCTGGCGGACGGACGGCGGGACGATCTGGCCCGCGACGCCATGTTGGCCGCGCTCGTACGGCACCAGGCGACCCATGTGCCGCCGTTCGCTCGCTTGGCGCGCGTCCGCGGGATCACAGCCGCGCTCCCGACGGATGTCTTTCGATACGTCCGCGTCGCCGCGCATCCGGAGAAAGAAGACGTGCGAGTTTTTCGGACCAGCGGCACGACGAGCGGCGCCCGAGGCCAGCACCCCTTCCGGGACCTCTCACTCTACGATCGGGCGGCGCGCGCGTGGGCCGCGCACATGCTCTTTCCGGAGGGGCCCATGCGGCTCGTGGTGCTCGCTCCCGATGAGCGCGCGGCGCCGGACTCCTCGCTCTCGTACATGCTCTCGCGCTTCGCCGAATGGTTCGGTACGGAGACGACCTTCTGCTGGCGGGACGACGGCCCCGACCTGGACGCCCTCGCGCAGGCGCTCACCATCCATGAGCCGGTCGCCCTCCTCGGGACGAGCTTCGCGTTCGTGCACGCCGAGGACACGCTCTCGCGGCCCTTCGTGCTCGCGCCGGGGAGCCGGATCATGCAGACGGGGGGATTCAAGGGGCGCACGCGCGAGGTCGAGCCCGACGAGATGCGCGCGCTCCTCGAGGCTCGCTACGGAGTTCCCGAGTCCCACGTGGTCGCCGAGTACGGCATGACCGAGCTCAGCTCCCAAGCCTACGAGACGACGCTGCGCGAGCCCGACGCCCCCCGGCGGCTGCGATTTCCGGGATGGGTCCGCGTCTCCGCGGTCGACCCCGAGTCGCTCGCGCCGCTCCCTCCGGAGGTCGAGGGCCTGCTCCGCATCGATGACGCCGCCAACCTCGACTCGGTCGCGGCGCTGCAGACCGCCGACCTCGCGATCGTGCATGCCGACGGTTCGTTCACGTTGCGTGGGAGAGCGCCGGGCGCCGTGCCGCGGGGCTGCTCGCTGGCGGTCGAGGAGGCTCTCGCGCGCAGGGGGGAGCCATCGTGAGCCGACGCCCCCTCCGCTCACGTCGAGGTGCCGTCGTCGCGTACCGCGACGCTCCCTCCGCTCACGTCGAGGTGCCGTCCCTGCGCTCACGTCGAGGTGCCGTCGTGATACCGCGACGCTCCCTCCGCACACGTCGAGGTGCCGTCGTGAGCCCTTACCGCGACGCTCCCTGCGCTCACGTCCAGGTGCCGTCGTGAGTGCCTCCCGCGATGCCTCCTTCGCTCACGTCGAGGTGCCATCGTGAGCCCTTACCGCGACGCTCCCTCCGATCACGTCGGTGCGCTCGCCCGACGGCTGATGGCCCGTGCGCCCATCCCCCACGACGAAGGGTTCGGAGCCGGGACGTCGGCGGACCTGCTCGTCGATGCCGTGCGGAGAATCAGCCGTGATGCGGCGCTCGCGGAGGCGTTGGTCGAAGAGACGGGGCTCTCTGCGCCAATGGTACGTTGGGCGCTCGAGACGACGGCGGCTGGTATCACGAGCGACGCGCTCGAGCGCCTCCGCGATCACGCTGGGTTGCATCCCTTCGGGAAGGCGAACCGTGCGCGGCTCTCGGTGATCGTGCTCGCGGGGAACGTCTTCACCGCGTGCTTGAGACCGATGATCCTCTCGCTGCTCTACGAGGTGCCAGCGTTGGTCCGCACTTCGTCGCGGGAGTCGCTCCTGCCGCGTGCGTTCGCGGCCGCGCTTCCCGCGCCGTTCGCTGAGGCTTGCGGGGTCGTCTCGTTTCCGAAGGACGACGAGCTCGCGTGGGCATCGCTTCTCGCGCACGCCGACAGCGTGCATGTGTACGGCGCCGACGAGACCGTGCGCGCCCTCCGAGCGCGCGCCCCAGCGCACGCGCGCTTCGTCCCGCATGGCCACGGGCTCGGCGTCGCCGTCGCGCGGGGGCTCGAGCCTGGTGCGTCCTTCGACGGGGACGCGGCGCGTGCGCTCGCGCTCGACGTGGCGGCGTATGATCAGCGGGGCTGCCTCTCGCCCCAGGAGCTCCTCGTGGTCGGCGGTCCCGAGGACGCCGAGCGTGCGGCGCTGCTCGTGCACGACGCGCTGGTCGAGGTGGGTCGAGATCTGCCGCGCGGGCCTTTGGCCCCGGACGTCGCTGGAGCCTCCGCTCGCTGGCGGGACACCGCCCTCGCGGTCGGGACGGTCCACGAAGGCGGCTCCCACGCGGTCGCGTTCGACCCGACGGGGATGTTGCCTTTTGGGCCGGGCTACCGACATCTGGTCGTCCGCGCGCTCCGAGACGACGCGGCCCTTCGCGCGCACCTCGCTTCCTATGGGCCCCACCTCAAGGCGCTCGGCCATCACGTGGGGTCGGCCGATGGCGACGCGCTCGCCGTCCCGTTGAGCTTCGCGTTCTTGCCGAGCGGCACTGCGCCGCGCGTCACCCCCTTCGGGCGGATGCAGACGCCGCCGCTCGACGCACCGCTCGATGGCTTCCCGCCGAGCGAGGGTTTTCTGACCTTCCTCGCGACCCGATGAGGGCGCCTCGCGCTCACGCGCGGGGCTCCAATACGGCGGTGGGCTCCAACAGCCCTCGTGCGAGCGCGATCCCCACGTCGAGGCCGTTGCTCATCAAGACCGGCCCTGCTCGGAGCGAGACCCGCACGGCTCGCCGCTGCAACACACGGTCGTGGCCACCTGCCGCGTAGAGCCCCGCCGAGACGTTGGCCCAAAAATGATACGTGTCCCCGAGTGGGTCACCGCCTCTCGCGTCGTCGGGGTGAAAGGGAGCGATGGCGCGACCGCGAGCGAGTCGCTCGCCCAGCGACATCGCGAACCGAGGGTCGTAGCCCGTGACCACGCCGACCGCGAGCCCGAGCGGATTCAGGCTCAAGCAGCCTGCGATGACGGCGAGATCGCCGAGGTCGTGCAGCGCGCGGTTCTTCCGATGCGTGTGGTGCGCCAGGTAGCGCGGCCAGTAGTCGTCGAGCGAGCTGCGAAGTGAGCGGAGCATGTGAGCCTCATGAGGATCGACCCAGGCCCACCGATCCGAGCCAGCGCCGTTGCAAGCGAGACGTTCGCCACGTGGGGCGGCATTCCCTGCAGGTGGCTCTCATGGGAAGCCGACGAGGTACCCAGCTCTGAGCCGAGGCACCTGCGAGCTGTGCCGAAGGCTCCGGGTTGCGAGCCGTGCCGAAGGCTGTGAGCTGCGCCGAAGGCCTGCGAGCTGCGCCGAAGGCCGCGAGCTGCGCCGAAGGCCGCGAACTGTGCCGAAGGCGCGAGCTGTGTCGCCTCGCGATGCCAGTGGACATCCTGCACGGCGCGTCTTGACGCATTTTGACATCAAGGGTGCCGATTGGGGCGAATCGATGTGTGCCGCGTTCGTCCTAGGTGTGCCGGCTCGTGGCCTTCGAGGGCGAGTCGGTCGCTTGGGGTGCGCTCATGAACTTGAAATTACTTCGATTGTTGGGGATTTGGGGACCGCTCCTCTCGTTCGTCGTCGAGGCACAGCCGCGCGAGCTGCGTTCGGCGGAGCCGCCGCAGCGCGTCCTGGAGGTGCTCGGAGGTCCCGAGGACCGGGCGAGGGCGCTCGAGCGGCTCGAGGCGGAGCCGGCCCGCGGGGTGCTCTCTTGCGTCGAGGCGCTGCTCCAAGACCAGCGTCTCGGGGACGTCTCGGTGCTGCCGCAGCCGCCGAAGACGCTCCTCGAGGAGGAGGTCTTCGTGGTGCTCCGCGAGCGAGTCGCCGAGCGGCTCTCGCCGACGCGGCGCGCCTACGAACGGTGCCTGGCCAGCGGGGCGGCGCCAGCGAGCGCGGCCGCCGCAGGGCTCCAGGCGGACGCCTTCTCCCGACGCGCCGACGAGCTCGCCTCGCTCGCCACCGCCATCGACGGGACCAAGCACCGGGACGCGCACGCCGCCCTGCGGCGCTGGTTGGTCTCGGAGCGGACGCTCGCTCGCTGGGACGACCTGCAGGCCATCGCGTCCGCGGCCTACGGGCCGCTGCCGAGACCTCGCGGGCGCTTCGGCCATCTCTATTGGGTCTCCACGCCGCTCATCGTCTATCTCGCACAGACCGCGATCTCCGCGGGCCTGCTCGCGGCCGGCGCGGACTCCGGGGGCTGGCGCCCGAGCTCGACGTCGTACCGAGGCACGATCGGCTTCAGCCTCTCGAGCTTCGTGGGGACCATCGTGTCGGCGACCTGGCTCGTTCGCGCGCCGCCGCGCCGCTTCTGGCTGAGCGGTCTCCTCGTCGCGGCGTCCTTCGCGACCGGCGGCGCGATGCTCTTCGCCAGGGATCAGGGCCTGCGCGTGCTAGGCGCCAGCCTCTCGGTGGGGGCGGTCGGCAACCTCGGCGTCCTGATCGGGGGTCTGTTCATTCGGCGCATGCATCGAGAGCGCGCGGCTCGATGGGCGAGCTCGGGACCCGTCGCGCATGGAGGAGGCCTCGGATGGCGCGTTCGATTCTGACCCCAACCCGAAGTTCGTTCCGGGTTGCCGTGGATGATCGGCGTGGAGGTCGTTTGCCGCGCCGACGAAGGACAGGCCAAAGCCTATTCGAGGAGGTCGGCGAGCGAGATCCGCGTCGAGGGCCGCGGATACCCGGAACGAACTTCGGGTTGGGGGCACTAGCCCCGCCGCGAAGCGGTCGGTGGTCCACCTTCTGGGCGCTCGGCCTTCTGCTCGTGGTCGCCCAGGTCCCCTCGCGCGCGGCGGCCTCGGACCGCGCGCTGCGCGTCGCGCTCGTGCACCTGAACAACGCGATCGGGGATCCGATCCAGCTCCCGCTCCGTGTCCGCGAGGCGCTTGCGCTGTCGTGGCCGAAGGAGACGGCGCCCGCGCTGAGGGGAACCCTCGAGTGCATCGACGCCCTGCTCCGAGAGCAGGAGCTCCTGGGCGACCTCGACCGTCAGCAAGCGCGCGCGCTCGCTCGTCAGATCCGCGCGCTCGACGCGCCGCTGATGCGCTGCGCCGCGGCCGGCGTCTCCGGGGTCCATCCGGCGACCATCGCGGCGCGCCGGGCAGCGCTTCGCGAGATCCTGGGCGCGGTCGAAGAGGCAGACGCGCTGACCGGCGTGCTGGACGAGCAGGTGCGAGAGCCCGAAGCGCGTCGGCGGGCCGGCAGCGTGGTAGAGCGCCAGCGAGCCGAGCTCGCGGCGGCCCTGCGCGCCACGCTGACGCCCGAGGACGAGATCTGGCCTCGCGTCCGCGCGCTCTGGCGCGCCGTCGACCCGCCGCCACCATCGCCGATGCCGACGCGGTGGTCCGGCCGGAGCTCGGCGCCCGGGATTGTCACGGTCGTGCTCGGCGCGGTGCCGGTCATCCTCGCCGTACCCATCCTCGGCAGCCTGGCCGGGATCTTGCCGCCGTGGCCCTCGGTTGGCGGTGGGCTCTTGCTCGGGCTCGTCGCCGCGTTGCCCTCGGCGCTCGCGTGGGAGACGCGTTCGCGGGGGCTCGCGATCGCCGGCACGGTGCTCGGGGGGCTGACCCTCGGTGGGAGCCTCGCGCTCGCCACCCTGGCGCAGCACGACGTCGGGCGCTGGTTCGCTGGTGGTCTCCTCGCGGGCTCGGTCTTGAACCTCGTCTGGCTCTTCGGCGCGTGGGGGCACGCGCACCAGGTGGTCCGCGCCGAGCGACGCGCCGCCCGGCGGTGGCGGCGAGTGCTGACGGAGCTCAGCCCGGCGGCCAGCCCTGCGTTCACCGGGCTGAGCTGGCAGCGGACGTTCTGAGGCGGACGTTCTGAGGCGGACGTTCTGAGGCGGACGTTCTGAGGCGGACTGCTGCGCATGGGAGCGTGAGCTCGCGGAGTTCGCCTGGAGCCTGCGTCGATCCGATGCCGACGCCGAAGTGACGGCAGAGGCTCACGCTTCGACCGAACTATTCCGTGCAAGATCCGCGGAGCCTGCCTCCAACACCCTCTCGAGGCGCACAGCGCGCTGCGGAACCAATGACCAATGAGGCGAGCCATGAACCGACTGATGTCCTCCTCCTTCTCGATATCCATTCTCTGCGCGATCGCCCTCTCTGGTCTAGGCTGCGCACCGGTGGACACCCCCGAGACGTCGGCCGCCGCCGAGCTCCGGCGCTTCGAAGCCGAGGATCATCTCGGAACACCGCACGCCGTCGTCGTTCGAAGTCGACGCGAACTCGCGAACGGAATCGCGTTCGCCCTCGACGTGGACGGGCTACCGTACCGCGTAGAGTTGCGCCGCGAGGAGAGAGGCTCGGTGCTCGAGGCTTCGACCGAGCTCGGCGAGACGCTCGCACTCGCCGAGGTCCACGACGCGGGTGAGATCGTCTTGCACAACGAGCGAGGCACCGTGCTGTCGAACACCGGCGAGGTGACGCGATGCGAGCTCCTCGACGAGGCGTTCGAGCCGATCACGGTGATGCTCGTTTCGTCCGTGGTGATCGGTGAGCTCACCGCGATCGCGCCGGACGAGCAGCCAGAGGTCGACGCGGAGGTCGGTGCGCAACGCGCGGCACTCTCCCGGGCGCGTCAGACTGACTCGCAGCAAGCGACGGCATCGTTCATCGGGGTTCAGGTTTCGTTCTCGTGCAGTGGCTCTTCGTGCTCCTCGGAGAACGGCAATCAGAGCTGCTGCTGCGCGGTCAACTGGACGTGCGTCCGAACGCACCACATGTGCTTCTGCCGACCGCCTGGGGGAAGCTGCAACGATTGCTCGGGTCCTCAAGATCTGACGACAGGTGGTAGCCGCGACTGACTCGTGACCTTTCATCGACGCTTTTCGAAGGCGCGCGATCTCCGGATCGCGCGCCTTTGTCGGGCGCCTCTCGAGAGGACCCCGTTGCTTTCGACGGTCTGGAAGTCCTATCCTCTCGACTGGTGATGACGATCAATGGCTATTCTGATGCGAAGTCTCGCGCCCGGGTCATCGTGGTGGCCGCGTGGGTAGCGTCCGCCGCGCTTGGCGCCTGCGATACCACGGAACACGGCCCTGACTCGGGCACACATTTCACCTGCGAGCAAGCCACCTACGAATGGGCAGCGATCGCGGCAGAGGCGTCCTCGGGCGGCGTGTGCACCGACGATGGGGACTGCATCTTGGTCTCTGTCGACCTCGATTGTGACCCCTCCAGCCGCGAGGGGGCGTTCGTCGGCTCGTGTCCTCGAGCGATCTCAGCCGCGGATGAGCCAGCGTTCGAAGTTCGTCTCGGCGCAGCAGCGAGTGAGATGTGCGCTCGGATCGACCCCACGTGTCGTTCGGCGCCGATCTGTCTGAGGGTTGAGGCGGTCTGCGAGGCCGGGATCTGCGTGACGCGCACCGTCGATGGATGAGCTCTCCGACTTACTGCACACCCTCCGCGGTCTTCGCCGTGAGCCCACCCGTCGCGAGGTCGACGAGCGCTGTCGCAAGGCGCGCGTTGGCCAATGACCTCGCGACGTCGGCGACACGCGCTCGAACGTCGGCACGTTGGGGTTCGTCGCTCGCCGTCAGCCATGCGATCGCGGCCCCGAGGCGCCGATCCGGTCGCGCCCCCGGATCCCCGAGCACCGCCTCGAAGCTCGCGGGCAGCGCGGGCTGGCGGTAGCCCGAACACGCCAAGACCTCGAGGTCGTGGCGCCAACGCGCGAAATCGCGCCCCTCACGCCCGAGCTCGGCGCCCGCATCGCTCGACGCGCTCAAGGTGGCGCGGATTTTGGCCTCCACCCAGGCGCGACGGCTCTTGGGCGCTGCCAGCGGGATGACGTACCGTCGGTCGGCGGTGATGACGTGGAGACCTTGCTCCGCGCCCTTCACGCTGATCACGTCACGGGCCGGAACGAAGAGGGCAGCGACGCGGACCCCGTCGGGCGCGAAGACGACCGACGAGCGAAACCACGGCGAGCAGATGCGCGTCACTTCTGGCGTCAGCGTGGCCGCGAGGATCCCGAGCATGCCGAGGATCAGAGGGCCCGCAGAATCCGGCGCATGCGCGTGAGCGCCGTGTGGCACGCTGATGAACACCACGAGCCCGAGCGTGCCCAGCATCCACAACCCAGCGACGCCGAGCGACATGAGCTCGTCCTCTTGGTCGACGTGGACGCACCGAGCACCGAGCACGTCGAGGACCTCACTCAGCTGCTCCGGCTCGTCCACTTCGACGCGCGCCGACTGACCTCCGGCGCGGTCGACGCAAACCGCGAGTGCAGGCGACGAGAGGTCGAGCCTTACCTGGTGCACGCTCCGGCGGTCGAACGTCCGCGCCCGCCGGATTCGATCACCTCGCCCGGCCAGCCACGTTCTGGCCACGCCCACCCCCACGACCGCCGCGGCGGCCACGGCGAGCACGTCACCGCGTACGATCACGGCCACGGTCAACGAGGCACCGACGGCGCCGACCCACCATGCTCGGGCCCGACCCGAGAAGGAGATGCGCCACCGCGGGTGTCGCTCCAGCACCTCCGCGAGTGAGGGGGTGACCTCGTCAAAGGACATTCACGCAGTCTGCCGCCTCGTAGGGGTCGTGTCGTGCGCCTTCGCGGAGGCGCCTCCGGCGACCTGGTCGTCGTCATGGGAACCGCGCGATCGACGGGCCCGTGGCGCGAGGGTCGATTCGGGTTGGATACTGATGACGACGATGACCGACGCGACCACGGAACGGCCACGCGTGCCTTCGCGGAAGAAAGCTCGGAGGTTGCGCCACGCGCTCGGCGCGTTGCTCGCCTTCGTCGCGTTCAACGCCTTCGGAGGCGGGATCTATGGGCTCACGGGCGCGCCGGACGTCCCGACGGAATGGCTCGAGGGCAGCCCCTTCGCCGACTACTTCGTGCCGAGCCTCGTCCTCGTCGGGGCCGTCGGCGGGTCGTGTCTCCTCGGGGCCATCGCCGCCTTCGCGCGCTGGCCGAGGGCTCAGCTGCTGGCGTTCGCGGCGAGCGCCATCCTCCTCGCGTGGATCGCCGCGCAGTTCGCGATCATCGGGCTCGTCTCTTGGCTTCAGCCCGCCATCGTGGTGGCGGCGCTGTCGATCGCTGCCCTCGCTCGCGCCTTGGCCCGAGGGCGCCCGGAAGGATGAGCCTGTTGCCAAACTCGCCAGGCTCGGGCTTTGGCCCGAGGGGGCCTGGAAGGATGAGCTGGCTGCCAGGCTCGCCGGACGGACGCGGGCTCGAAGCTCTGCGACGATGGCACTCTGCGTCCGTCATGAAGGACCATGAAGCGCCATGAACCACCGACTCTCCGTCGAAGACGCCACACGGACCTTGGAGAAGGTCTTGCCCGTTCGACAGGGCGACCTGAGTCTTCAGCTGGCGACCGGCTCCTCCGTCACGGAACGTGACGGCTCGTTGATCGCCACCCTGCGACTCTTCGTTTTCGAGGCGGGCGCGATCCGCGACATCAAGGAGCAGGATGTGCTGCTCCTCCATGCGAGACACCGGGAGGTCGGGCCCGACCGCTTCGAAGCGTTCATCACCGGGTGGGCGCGGGCGCTGCGAGCGTTTTTCGAGGAACGGGGCGTAGCGACCGTGGAGCAGCTCATGCCTTGCGACCTGTTGTTCGCGGAGGTGGCTGGCATGAAGCGCCCGCAGACGGCGGAAGAGTTCGCGCGGGCGTGCGGAACGAAGACGCGCCTCGGGCAATGGTGAGGCCTGCCTCTCCGGCCCTTCGTTCTCTGCGGTGGCATCGAACACCGGCGCGTCGGCGGTCTTGCGGACGGCAAGGCCGCGCGATCGAGCGGAGCTCACCAGTGTGCGGTCGAGCGTGCTGCGTCAGTGGGCGCGTGTCAGTGGGCGCGGGTCAGTCGGCGTGACAGTCCGGCGTGACAGCTGGCGCGCGTCGGTCGGCGCACGTCAGTCGGCGTGCGGGAACGTGAGCACAGGGCGGTCGGCACGCGTCAGTCGGCGCGCGGGAACGTGAGCACAGGGCGGTTGGCGCGCGTCAGTCAGCGCGCGGGAGCGTGAGCACGAAGGCTGCCCCGCCGAGCTCGCTGCGCTGGGCGCGGATCTCGCCGCCGTGCTCGAGCACGACCTTCTTCACGATCGCGAGGCCGAGGCCGGTGCCGTCGCTCTTGGTCGTGAAGTAGGGGTCGAAGACGCGTTCGAGGTCCGCGTCGCGGATGCCGGGGCCGTCGTCCTCGATCCAGAGCTCGAGCTGGTCGCCCGCGTCGCGGGTGGTGACGCGCACGCGGCCGCCGTCGCGGCCGCGGAGGGCCTGCAGCGCGTTGCGGACGAGGTTGTCGATGCCTCGGCGGAGCATCATCGCGTCGATCGCCACGGGGGTGGGCTCCGAAGGCGGCGTGATCTCGACCGTGGGGCCCCCCTCGCCGTGGCCGATCACGTCCTCCCGAATCGCTGGCACGTTGCGCGCGAGGTCGCTGAGGAAGTCGCGCAGATCGGCGGCGACGAGCTCGGCCTCGGGGAGCTTCGCGAACGCGCTGAACTCGCCGACGAGGCGGCGCAGGGTGTCGACCTCTTCTTCGATGATGGCGCGCGCGTCGTCGAGCTTGCGGCGGTAGCGCTCGTCGTCCCCTCGGTAGCTCTGGTGGATCTCCTGCGCGGCGAGCTGGATCGGCGTGAGCGGGTTCTTGATCTCGTGCGCGAGGCGGCGCGCGAATTCCTGCCACGCGCCGATGCGTTGGAGGTAGTCGATGCGCGCGCGGGATTCGCGCAGGTCGCGCACCATCCCGTTGAAGGTGTCGATGAGCTCGCCGACCTCGTCACGACCCTCCGTCTGTACGTACACCGTGAGGTCGCCGGCGCCGACCTTGCGGACGGCGAGCGCCAGGGTGCCGACGCGGCGGGTGACGCGGCGCGCGAGGACGAGGGCGAGGGCGAGGGCGCCGATGATGATGATGGCGAGGAAGACGATGTAGACGATGACGTAGGTCCCGCTGACGTAGTCGGCTTGGTCGTCGAGGCGCGCGATGACCTCGGCGGCCTCGCCGGCCGCCTGGAGGGACTCGAAGACCGCGACGGGCGCGGTGGCGACGACACGAAGGCGCCAGCCGTCGCCGAGCTCGCGCTCGAGCGTGACGGGGCGGCGCGTGTCGGGATCGAGGCGAGTGGGCTCCTCGACAAGGACGATCTCGTCGTCGCCCTGGACGGTCGCGATCGAGGCGATCGAGGGATAGCGGGCGAGGCTCGCGCGGAAGAACGCCTCGGGGTCCTCCGGGTCGAGCGCGCGGTGGAAGGCGATCGCGTCCGCGACGTGCTCGGCGTCGTCGCGCAGCGTCTCGAGGTGCGCGCGCGAGGCCTCCGCGGACTCTTCGAGGCGCGCGCGGATCTCGGGGTTCACGCCGAGGCGGTAGGCGTCGCGGAGCGCGGGGCGACCGAGCACGAGCGCGCCGAGGAGGGGCGCGAAGGCGACGAGCGCCATCGTCCCGAGCAGCCGCCGCTCGAAGCGAGAGTAGCGCCTCATGGCACCTCGACGGGCTCGGAGCGGCGCTCGACGTCGTCGTCTGCCACGCAGGCGACTGTCCCGAGCCGGCGCCAGTCGTGGCGAGAGAAGCGCCTCATCTCGACGGGCTCGGAGCGGCGCTCGACGTCGTCGTCTGCCTCGCAGGCGACTGTCCCGAGCCGGCGCCAGTCGTGGCGAGAGATGCACCTCATGGCACCTCGACGGGCTCGGAGCGGAACTCGACGACGCGGTCGGCCTCGCAGATCTCGCGGCGGACGATGTTGATGACGATGGGGCCGATCGGGCTATCACTGCCGGTGCCCGAGCCGCGGAGGATCTGGCGACAGCGGGTCGGGCTGACGGGGTTGAGCTCGGCGCGGATGGCGAAGAAGATCGTGCGGGCACGCTGCTCCGCCCAGATCGAGGCGTCGCCGATCGGCACGCGGCGGAGCACGAGGCATTGGTCGAGGACGGCGTCGTAGGTCGGCACGACGGCGGCGCGGCGGCCGCGTCGGACGACGTATTGGCGCGCGAAGATGTCGTAGGTGACGACGCAGGTCGCTTGGCGGGTGAGGAAGGGGGTCGCGGCGCCACGGCGAAAGGCCTGCACGGTGACGCTGAGGTGCTGCGCGATGCCGCTCTCCATCCGCGCGCGGACGGCGTCGTTCTCGGCGAGATCGCGCACGCCGACGTGTACGTGGGGCGCGCCCTCGTTCCACTCTACGCCGACGCGGCGGGTCGGCAGACTCTGCGCGACCGCCACCGCGCTGAGGGTGAGCAGCAGCGCGGGGGCGAGCGCCCGAGAGGGCCACCGACGTCGAGGGGAGCGGACCCGGCGCCAGCGCATCAGAGGAACCCGAGCAGCGTCGAGAAGCCGAGCTGGAAGGTGCCGACGCGGGTGTCCATGCGCAGGCCGATGTCGAAGGTGAGGTCGAGGGGCGCGCGGGAGATGCCGACGTAGCCCGGGACGGCGACCCGGAGGTCCCGCCAATCCGCGAGCATGAGCACGCCGACGTTCACGTAGGCGTCGAGGCCGCGGAAGCCGCGGCGTCGGTTCCGGTAGAGCGGCAGTTCGTATTGGACGTCGAGACGCGCGGCGACCTCTTCGGCGCGCATCGTGGCGATGGCGGTGTTCAAGAGGTTCGGCGCGGGGCGTCGATCGAGCTGCATCTCGAGCATGCGGCCCGGGACGAGGTCGGTGAGGTCGGCGATGTGGAAGAGGTGGAAGAAGGGGGCGTCGCCGATGATGCCGCCGCCGAAGAACGAGAGGCGGAGGGTGTGATTCCACGGGAGCGGCACCCAGCCGCGCACCAGGAACTGGCTGCGTACGAAGCTGTAGTCGCTGCCGAGGACCGGATGCGCGAGCTCGGAGGTGAAGCGTACGAGCACGCCGCGCGTCGGGATCGCCGGGTCGTCGCGGCGGTCGTAGACGAGCCCGAAGCGGAGCATGCTGACGAACGAGACCCCGTCCTCGATCGCGAAGTCGATGGGGCGGATCTCGGTGCCGCGGGTCTCGCTGCCGGCGGCGGGGCGCGAGCGCAGGTGGACGAGCTCGCCCTGCCAGTCGAGGTGGAAGGAGAGGTTCGCGCCGAGCTCGCGGCCGGTGCCGAGCACGACGCCGCCGCGCTGGTAGAAGACGACGGCGTTGCGCGCCTCGAGCTCGGAGATGCAGGCCTCGTCGTCGCGTGGACACTCGCCGACGTCGATGAGGGGCTCGTTGCCGAAGACCTGGCGGGCGCGGTGGAAGAAGCCGGCGGCGCGCAGCGACCAGTCGCGCAATAGGCGCGGGTGCTCGTGCTCGAAGCGGAAGCCCTTGGCGCGCGAGGAGAGCAAGAGCGAGCCGGACAGGACCGAGCCGGTCCCGAGGAAATTCGTGTCGCTCAGCGTGAAGCCGACGTAGGGGAGGATCGCGGTGTCGACGCTCGCTCGGATGCCCTCGCTGATGCCGAGGGTCAGGCCGCTGACGACGAGCGTGTTTCGCTCTTGGACCTCGATGACGAGGATGACCCAGCCGCGTCGCGCGCCGGGCTCGAGGCGGAGCGTGACCTCGTCGAACCAGCCGGTGCCGCGGAGCCGGCCGCGGAGGACCTCGAGCGCGGGATCTTCGGGGTCGAGGATCTCGCCGATCTCGAACGGGACGAGGGGGCGGAGCACCCGCTCGCGAGTGCGGGTGTTGCCGCGGAGCTCGATGTTCTCGAGGCGGTAGCGGACGCGGACGTCGGCGAGGAGCGCCGGGTCGTCGTCCGGGGCGAAGAAGTCGGTGTCGATCGGCGGGTCTGCTGGGTCCGTGACCGTGTCCGCGTCCGGGTCCGGGTCCGGGGCCGTGTCCGGGTCCGTGTCCGGGTCCGTGTCCGTGTCTGCGTCCGTGGCCGTGGCCGTGTCCGCGTGCGCTGCCCCGTCGGCCGGTTCCGTGTCGGCGGTCGCGTCGGGTGCGCTCGGCTGGCTCGGCTGGGCGAGCGCCGCGGCGGCGAGCGAGAGCACGAGCGTGACGATGCCGACCCGCGACACGGCGCGAGCGTAGCAGGTTGGTGGGCGCGTCGTGCCTGACTCGGCTCAGCGGCTCCCGGCGAAGATCCGGGCGGGCAAGCATCCTGGATCCTTCGCAAGAGTCCGGGCCAGGCAAGAATCCTGGATCCTTCGCGCGGAAGGATCCTTCGCGCGAGCGGAAGATCCTTCGCGCGACCGGCATCGCTCCCTGGGGCAAGAGTCCTGGGCCCTTCGCGTGAGGCGGCCGGGGTCGCTCCCTGGGGCCGGCAAGGGGCAGGAAGAATCCTGGATTCTTCGGGCGAGCGGGATTCGGGCTCTCGAGGGATTCGGTGGTCAGGCCAGGCGGGGGCCGAGGGGTCCGAGGTGCGGCGCGCGCAGGCTCCGGAGGCGCTGCATGAGCTCTTCTCGCAGCGTTGGGCGGAGGTCGAAGAGGAGGTCTTCGACGGCTTCGGTGGCCCGACGGTTGTGGCGGCCCCTCGGGTACACCGAGAGGTACGTCAAGAGTCGCTCGATCCGCGCGAGCCCGCAGGCTGTCGCGCACGCGAGCCACATCGCCTCCTCGGCGAGATCCAGCTCTCCCGTCATCACCCGCATCGCACGTGTCTTACGGCCCGCTCGCGTCAGTCTTCCCACGGATCGCGCCGGGACCGTCGTCCGGGGCCGGGTTGGTGGGTCCGAACACCGACACGGACACGGACGGGCGCGCCGGACGCGGTCGTGCGGGAACGCACCGCGGCGGACCTGCAGCGGTGCACGAGCGAGGGGCGCTCACCTAACGATCTTCGGTCCACAGGACGTGCGGGAGCGCGATCGGGCGCCCCGCGCGGAGGCGGACCGAACGACCGAACGGATCGCGCCCTCGCGGTATTAGCGCCGTGATTTCGCCGTGTTGACACCATCGGGGCGGCCCTCTAGGGTCGCGGAGCGTCGGGTCCTCGTGGAGGGTCGTTCACCAGGCCCGCGCGCGGCTCACCGAACGGTGCGCCGTGCTCCTCGCGAGTCCTCCTGGCTCTCGGGCGCGCGGCACCCTAAGACGCCTTCATGACAGCCCCGAACGCCAAGGCCCCGTCCGCACCGAAGCCGCGCAAGCCCGACTGGCTGCGCGTGCGGCTGCCCACGGGCGAGGCGCACGAGCGCTTTACCGGCCTGAAGGACACCATCCAGAAGGTCGACCTGCACACGGTCTGCGAAGAGGCGCGCTGCCCGAACATCTTCGAGTGCTGGAGCCAGGGCACCGCGACGATCATGATCCTCGGCGAGACCTGCACGCGGGGCTGCCGCTTCTGCTCGGTCGCGACCGGCAACCCAGGCGGCTTCGTCGATCCGCGCGAGCCCGAGAACGTCGGACGCACCTTGGCGCAGCTCGAGCTGGCCTACGTCGTGATGACCATGGTCGACCGCGACGACCTGCTCGACGGGGGCGCCGCGCACGTCGCGCAGACGATACGCCGGATCAAACACTACAGCCCCGAGCTGCTCGTCGAGGTCCTGCTCGGTGACTTCCAGGGCGTCCGCCGCGACGTCGAGACCGTCGTGCGCGAGGGCGCGCCCGACGTCTTCGCCCACAACGTCGAGGTGGTGCCGCGTCTGCAGCGCACGGTCCGCGACGCGCGCTGCTCGTGGGAGCGCAGCGTCGAGGTGCTCCGCTGGGCGAAGGCCGCAGGCTCGAAGCTGACGAAGTCGTCGATCATGGTCGGCCTCGGCGAGACCGAGGACGAGGTCCTCGACGCGATGGAGCGCCTGCGCGACGCGGACGTCGACGTGGTCACGCTCGGCCAATACCTGCAGCCGACGAAGAAGCACGCCGAGGTGCAGCGCTTCGTCGAGCCAGCCGAGTTCGAGCGCTACCGCGAGGCAGGCGAGGCCATGGGCTTCCGCTTCGTCGCGAGCGGCCCGCTCGTGCGCTCGAGCTACCGCGCCGCCGAGGTCTTCCTCCAAGGCGTGATCACGGGCCGCTCCGAGGCCCCCCACGCCGACCGCTACGGCAAGAAGAAGCACCTCTCGATCGTCGAGTGAGCGAAGGCCGAACGGCCGCTTTTGGGAGAACCGCGATGCAATCCACGGAACAAGTCGTCCCCATCCGGACCCCCGAGACTACCTTCAACGACGAAGAGGTCGTGACCGTCTTGATGCCCGACGGCCGGCTCGCGCCCGAGCACGATCCGAAGCTCCCGGTGGAGACCGTCGTCGACCTCTACAAGGCGATGGTGCGCACGCGCGTGATCGACGAGCAGCTCGTCCGCCTGCAGCGTCAGGGCCGCATCGGCTTCCACATCGGCTCGCTCGGCGAGGAGGCCTGCATCCTCGGCTCGGCCGCCGCGATGCGCCCGAACGACTGGATCTTCCCCTGTTACCGCGAGTTCGGCGCCCTCCTCTTCCGCGGCCTGCCGCTGCAGACGTACATCGACAACATGTACGGCAACGCTGACGACGTGGTGAAGGGCCGCCAGATGCCCGACCACTACACCGGCAAGCCCTACCGCTTCGGCTCGGTCAGCTCGCCGATCGGCACGCAGATCACGCAGGCGGTGGGCTTCGCGTGGGCGGCCCGCTTCAAGGGCAAGGACGAGGTCTCGAGCGTTTACTTCGGCGAGGGCGCGACGAGCTCGAACGAGTTCCACAACGGCCTGAACTTCGCGGGCGTGATGAAGGCGCCCGTCGTCTTCCTCTGCCGCAACAACCGCTGGGCGATCAGCGTGCCGAGCGAGAAGCAGACGGCGTCGCGCACCTTCGCCGACAAGGGCGTCGCGTACGGGATCCCGGCGGTGCGCGTCGACGGCAACGACATCCTCGCGACCTTCAAGGTGGTCCGCGAGTGCGTCGAGCGCGCCGCCAAGGGCGAGGGCGCCTTCCTCGTCGAGATGCTCACCTACCGCGTCGGCGGTCACAGCACCTCGGACGACCCGCGCGCGTACCGCATGCAGGACGAGGTCGAGCAGTGGCGCCGCACCGATCCGGTGTTGCGCCTTCGCCGACACCTCGACGAGCGGAAGGCCTGGGACGAGGCGCGCGACGAGGCGTGGCGGCAAGAGGTGGAGGCCGAGCTGCGCGCCTGCATCACCGCCGCCGAGGCGAAGCCGAAGCCCACCCTCGAGTCGATGTTCGAGGACGTCTTCGAGGAGAAGCCCTGGCACCTCGAAGAGCAGGCGGCCGAGCTGCTGAGCGGCCCTCGCGCCAAGGATCACCACTGAGTCGCGCCGCGACGTTCGACGTTCGAGAGAGACGGAGAGACCGATGCCCGAGATGAACCTGGTCCAGGCCGTGAACGACGCGCTGCGCACCGAGATGGCGGCCGACCCCGACGTGGTCGTCCTCGGCGAGGACGTCGGCAAGGTCGGCGGCGTCTTCCGCGTCACGCAGGGGCTCTACGACGAGTTCGGCGAGGACCGCGTGATCGACACGCCGCTCTCGGAGGGCGGCATCATCGGCACCGCGATCGGCATGGCCCTCTACGGCCTCAAGCCGGTGCCCGAGATCCAGTTCTCGGACTTCATCTTCCCGGCGTTCGACCAGATCGTCAGCGAGGCGGCGAAGTTCCGCTACCGCTCGGGCGG
>JAHBWH010000420.1 GCA_019637115.1 Myxococcales bacterium
GGTCAGGTCCCTGCGGAATGGGGCCCCGAGCAAACGGTGAGGGAGCTCGGTCGCTTGTTCACCGAGGGGCCCCAGTATCGAAACAAGCGCTACTACTACGGCCATCAGGCGCCGAAGTACGACGTCAACCCGGACACGAGCGTCGCCTTGACGCTCCGCCCGGCGGTCGCGCCGATCTTTCCGATCAGCGACGCCACGGTCAGCTGGGTCTACGCGGTGTTCCTTCGCGGCGGGTTCCTCACGTACCACGAGCAACAGACGGACGATCCCGTCCTCGCGACGGCCTACGAGGTCGCCGTCCGACAGGTCCCCGCGCGAGATGTCCTCGCGGCGGTGAAGTGCGTACGTCGAGGCGGTCGGTACCCTGCGCGGATCCAGTACTGCCTCCATCCGGTCATCCACTACAACCGCTACGCGGAGCACTCGATCTCGCGGGTCGACATCCAGCGGGCCTACCGGCCGCACCAGGCTCGCCTGACCCAGATCGACGTCGGCGTGCACGGCATCACCACGACCGACGTCGGCTACGCCTTCATCGTCTGACCTGACGCAGCGCTCGGCCGATCGCGTATGCGCCCGCGCTCGCATCGGGTCGAGTCGCTCGCACCGACCCACGCGCGCCGCGCTGCTGCCCGGCGAGCCCCGAAGATGACCTCGCCGACACGCGCAGCTCGGCTAGTCTCCACTCGTGGGAGGGTATGCGGGCGACGGAAGCGTCCACCCGGTGACCACCGGGCCTACGTTCGTGGCGTCGGGCGTCGCGCGGAGCCGCGTGCGCTTGCCGCGGATCCTCTCGAACGCCTTCAAGGTCCTCTACGTCTTCTCCGGCGTCCTCACGCTCATCGGAGCGCACACCGACGTCGGCGTAGGACTGCTCCTGGGCTTCGTGGCCTCTTCCGTCGGCTTCGGGCTCATCGTCGCGAGCTACATCCTCTCGCTCGTCCAGAGCTGGCGGCCGAGGACGATCGAGATCACCGCGGACGAGCTCGTCCTCCAGACCCCGGGCGGAAGGACCGAGCGCCATCCACGCAGCACCATCGTCGGCGCCAATCTCATCCGTCGGCATACGCCGCGAGGCCCGTCCGCCACCGTGGAGGTCGAGCTCCGTGACGGCGACCGTCTGACGATGCGCCTCGACGACTTCTACGCGGCTCACGCCATCACGCAGCACCTCGGCTTCGGTCCCGGACGCCTCCGCAGCCGATCGCGCCTGGGCAACCCCGTGGGTCGTCTCCTGCACCTGCCCATCGCCATCGGCGTGCACGTCGCGGTCTCGATCCCCTTCGCGATCCTGATCTCGGTGATCTCGAGCGGGTGGGAGCTCACGCAAGCGCTCACCTACGCGGTCGAGATGCTCGTCTACATCGCGATCACTCACCGTCTTCGACCCGCGGAGGTCGAGATCGGCGATGACGGCGTCCGCCTCGTCCGCGGGTCCTCGACTCGGTTCTTCCGAGCGGACGACGCGACGATCCGCGCCGCGCTGCGCGGACCCGCCGTGGACGACGTCCGGACCGCGGAGATCCTCGGGCGCGCGGCGGAGCGGGCCGTGAGCTCGCGCATCGACGCTCGCGTCTTCGA
>JAHBWH010000421.1 GCA_019637115.1 Myxococcales bacterium
CGCCGACGCGGAGGCCGGACTCGGCGAGCGGCACGAGCCCGAGACGCACCTCATCCCGATCGTGCTCGACGTCGCGCTCGGAGCGCGGCCGTCGCTCGCGATCTACGGCACCGCCTGGCCCACGCCGGACGGCACCTGCGTGCGCGACTACGTCCACGTGCTGGACCTCTGCGAAGCCCATCTGGCGGCGCTCCGGCACCTCGTCCAGGGCGGCGCCTCCGGCGCGTTCAACCTCGGCACCGGCAGGGGCCGCTCCGTGCGCGAGGTCGTCGACGCCGCGGCTCGGGTGACGGGCCGCGCGGTCCCGGTCACCGAGGCGCCGCCGCGCGCCGGGGACCCCGCCGAGCTCGTCGCGAAGGTCGAGCGGGCCGAGCGGATCCTCGGCTGGAAGGCCAGGCGGACGGAGCTCGACGCCATCGTCACAGACGCTTGGGCCTGGAAGCTTCGGGCGAAACAGGGGTAAAAAGGTCGCGTGGCGCGCCCCGAGCTCTCGCTCGTCATCCCGATCTACAACGAGGAGGAGGTCCTTCCTCAGCTCGACGTGCGTCTCAAGGAGCTCCTGAAGACGCTCGCCGTCGACACCGAGGTCGTCTTCGTCAACGACGGCTCCAAGGACAAGTCGATCGAGATCCTCCGGCGGATGGCCTCGCACGAGCTCCGCTACAAGGTCATCGGCTTCTCGCGGAACTTCGGTCACCAGCGCGCGATCACCGCCGGCATGGAGAAGTCCCGAGGACGCGCGGTCGTCGTGATGGACGCCGATCTCCAGGACCCGCCCGAGGTGATCCTCGAGATGGTCGCCAAGTGGCGTGAGGGCTACGACGTCGTCTACGGGCGCCGGCGTTCGCGCGAGGGCGAGTCCGCGTTCAAGCTCGTCACGGCGAAGCTCTTCTACCGCGTCTTCGCGGCGTTGATCCCGATCGAGGTGCCGCTCGATACGGGCGACTTCCGCCTCATGAGCCGGCGCGTGGTGACGACGATGCGCGGCCTCCGCGAGTCGCACCGCTTCGTGCGCGGCCTCGTCGCGTGGGTCGGCTTCAAGCAGACCGCGGTCGAGTACGATCGCGCGGCGCGCGCCGCCGGCGAGACCAAGTACCCCCTGAAGAAGATGATCGCGTTCGCGATCGACGGCATCGCGTCCTTCAGCATCCAGCCGCTCCGCTTCGCGACGTACACCGGCGTGTTCGTCGGCACCGCGAGCGTGCTCTACGCGATCGCCTCGACGATCACGTGGTTCGCCGGGATGAACGTCCCCGGCTGGACGACGACGGTCGTGCTCGTGTCGTTCCTCTTCAGCGTGCAGTTTTTCATGATCGGCGTGCTCGGCGAATACGTCGGGCGCATCTACGAGCAGGTGAAGCGTCGTCCGCTCTACATCGTCTCGGAGCGCATCAACTTCGGGCGGCGCAGGGTCGAGAAGCTCGCCACGTCGGACCTCGAGGAGCTCGCGGCTCCGGCGCTGCCGTCGCGCGCGACGGCAAGCGACGGCGGGACGAACGACATCCCGCCGCCGCCTGCCGCGATCGTCGCGGCCGGCGCCGCGGCGGAGGCCGCGCTCTCGAAGACGCCTCCG
>JAHBWH010000422.1 GCA_019637115.1 Myxococcales bacterium
CCGGCGGCGAGTCCCAGCTGCCGGCGCCGAGCACCGGCGAGCCGGTGACCGACGTCTTCTCCCCGCGCGAGGTCGCGAAGCTCCTCGGACTGACGGTCGCGCGGCTCCGCAGCCTCGACAAGTCGCACATCGTGTCGCCGAGCGCGACGCGCAAGGGCCGGCGCGCCTACACGTTCCAGGATCTCATCGCGCTCCGCGCGACGCACGGCCTGCTCGAGCAGCGTGTCCGCCTGAAGGACGTCGTCCAGGCGATCGGCGCGCTCCGCCGCGCCCTCCCTCGCGTGACGCGGCCGCTGCAGGAGCTCCGCATCGTCTCGGACGGACGCAAGGTCGTCGTCCAGGCGGAGGACGGCGTGTACGAGCCGGTCAGCGGACAGATGGTGCTCGACTTCCGCGTCGACAACCTGCGCGACGACATCGTGCGCGTGCTGCGCCACGAGCCGAACGGGACGCGCGCCCGCTCCGCGTACGATCTCTACATGCGCGCGAGCGCGCTCGACGAGGACCCGGCGACGTTCGACGAGGCCGAGGGCCTCTACAAGAAGGCCACCGAGCTCGATCCTGGGCTCGCGATCGCATACACGAACCTCGGCAACATCCGCTTCCGCCGCGGCGACGAGGCCGGCGCCGAGCAGCTCTACAGGAAGGCCCTCGAGATCGACGAGCGCCAGCCCGAGGCGCACTACAACCTCGGTTACGTGATGCTCGAGCGCGGCTACGCGTCGCGCGCGGTCACCTACTTCGAGGCGGCGATCAAGACGGACCCGCGCTTCGCCGACGCGCACTTCAACCTCGCGATGGCGTACGAGGCGCTCGCCGACAAGGCGCGCGCGCGCGGCCACTGGAAGCGGTACCTCGAGCTCGAGCCCACGGGCACGTGGGCCGACATCGCGCGCGACCACCTCTGAGGATCCCGCTCCGCATCCAGGTCGCTTTTCACGTAGAGTGACCGCATGGGCCAACGCGCGCTGCTCGTGATCGCCGACATCGGCGGCTACACGAAGTTCATGCGCGTCCACCGGATCAACCTCGCGCACGCGCAGTACGTCGTCGCGCAGCTGCTCGAGGCCGTGATCGACGGCGCCGAGCCGCGCCTCAAGCTCGCCAAGCTCGAGGGTGATGCCGCGTTCTTCTACGCGCTCGCGCCCGAGGGCAAGAAGAAGGACGAGGTCGCGGCCTTCGCGGGCCTGGTCGCGTCGATCCGGCGCGAGTTCCTGGCGAAGCGCCTCGAGCTCGAGACCGATCGCGTCTGCAACTGCGACAGCTGCACCCAGGCCGGTCAGCTCAAGCTCAAGTTCGTCGCGCACGTCGGCGAGGTCGCGTTCCAGAAGGTGAAGCGCTACACGGAGCTCGCGGGCGTCGACGTGATCTTCGTCCACCGCCTCCTCAAGAACAGCGTGCCCATCTCCGAGTACGCGCTGATGAGCGAGCCCGTCTTCCAGAAGGCCGACGCGTTCGCGGGCTTCGGCCGCGAGGTGAGCGAGGAGCTCGAGGGCCTCGGGAGCGTCACGACGTACTACGTCGACCTCTCCGAGGTCACGCGCGATCTCCCCCTCACCCTCGAGC
>JAHBWH010000423.1 GCA_019637115.1 Myxococcales bacterium
GCGCGAGAGAGAGAGGGTGCGTCGTCGTCGAGCTGCTGCAGCAAGAGGAGCAGATCGTAGAGCCACACGAGCCGCATGAAGCGGTGCCCTGCAGCGTGGACGGCGAGGTAGAGAAGCTCGTCCTCGGGGGCGAGGACCCTCACGCTGGCGAAGCCGGGGACCGCCCTGCTCCGACCTACGAGCGGCTCGGACCGCAGGATCCTCCCGAAGCCGCGGTAGGCGTGAAAGTGGAGCTCGATGCACGGCGCGGCCGGATGCAACAGGTGCAGGTGATGGCCTGCTCGTCTGAAGTGCTCCTCGGAGGCGGCCGTGGAGGGCGTGTAGCCGAGCGATTCGAGCGCGCGGGCCGCGAGCTCCAGATCCTGCTCGCAGACGAGCAGGTCGATGTCGGTCGTCGGGCGTGCGGAGGGGCGGGGATAGAGCCTCTCCGCCAGCAGCGCGCCCTTCAGGGCGACAGCACGCAGGCCGGCCGTGCCCAGGGCGGCGTCCATGCGGTGAAGCATGTCGAGATGAGCGGCGTGATCGCACGCTCGAGCTGCGCCTCGGACGGCTATCGAGCGCTCGAGGTCGACGGGGAGGACGACGCCGGCATCATTGCAGCGGTCGTGAAGGACGCCCGCGAGGCCGTGGCGCTCGGCGCGCCCGAACAGCGCGCCGAGGTCGACCTCCGCGAGTCGTGCCGGCGGCGATCCCGCGCGCAGCGCGTCGACAAGGGTCCTGTCTTCCGCGCTGCGCAGTCGCTGGATCAAGGCTACCTCCTTCGTGCCTCCGCGAGAGCCGAAGGCAGACTGAGACGCCCCTCTCAGGGATCGAGCACGTTGGGGCAGTAGTTGTCGAAGTACGGAACCGGCGACTTACAGTAGTAGCCCTCGAACGGATCGCACACCGAGTCCTTGCACCACACGGTGGAGTTGCAGCCGGCGTCGAACTCGACCTGGGGCTGGCACGTCCACTCGGCCCGCGGGAGGTAGTCCCCGAGGTCGAAGTCGTACGAGGCGCAGCGGAGCTTGGTGTCGCCGCTCCCGCGCGTCGAGCAGGCCTCCTCGTCCTTGACCGAGTCGATGATGTCGTTGGGCGGATCGCTCACGAAGACGTGGCACGAACCGCCGTCACCGCGGAGCGGCGCGCACGTCCCGCCGTCGGGATCGCAGAGCTGTCCCGGCTGGCATTCGATGGACTGAGCGCAGGACTGGCCGGCCGCCCTCTTGCCGACGAAGGCCTCGAAGCAGACCTGGCGGGTCGCCGCGAGCTGCTGACCCGTGAGGTTGCACGCGAGCGCCTTGAGCTGGTTGCTGCACGCGGTGGCCTTGGCGCCGTCGATCTCGACGGTGCCGGCGTCGACGTACTCGGCTCCGACCGACGAGAACTCGAATCCGAGGTTTCGAACGAGCCCGAGGCATTTTCCGCCGTTGTAGGTCCCGCCGTCCACCGCGCCACCGTCCGGGACGGTCGCGCTTCCGAAGCAGCAGCGCGTGAGCGAGCCGCAGAGGGCGCCCTCGATCTCGGCGACGAAGTCCGGCACGGTCACGACGTCGGGGCGGCTGTCGGTCGGGGCATCGGTG
>JAHBWH010000424.1 GCA_019637115.1 Myxococcales bacterium
TGCCCGCGCCGCCGGAGGTTCCGGTGCCGCCGTCGCCGCCGCCGCCGCCGCTGGAGGACGTCGAGCCGCTCGAGCCGTCCTTGCCGGCCGCACCCTCGTTGCCGCCGTTGCCGCTCGATCCGGACGCCGCGCCGCCGCCCGCGCCCTTGATGCACGAGTAGTCGGGCTTGTAGGTCGTCGTGAAGGAGAACTTGTCGGGGCGGCGCTTGAAGACGCTCTTGATCTCGAACTCCTTGCCCGCGGTGGCGAGAAGGTTCGGGTTCGGAGCGAACCAGCCGTCGCGATCGAACTTGCCCTGCTCGCTGTGGAACGCGAAGTCGACGAAGTCGAGCTTGTCGTTCTTGTTCGCCTCGCTGTGGCCCGTCCAGGTCTCGACCTGCTTGGCGCTCTTGTCGCCCTCGAGGACGATCTCGGCGAACACCGCCATCTGCACCGGCTCCCGCGGGCAGATCGTCTTGTTCTGCCGCCGGAGATCGACGGCCATCGATTTCACCTCCGCCTTCTCCAGGCTGATGGTGTCGTTGCCGGCGAGGCGGCGGAAGAATCCGCATCCGGATGCCGATGCGAGGACGACGAGAGCGATGAGGGCGCGTGAGGGTGTGGAGGTGACCATGACGTTCGCGCCATACTACGCGAGGACCGGCCCGACCTTCCCCCGCGCGTCGACGGCACGGCGCTCCGCGCGTGGTTCGCGGCTCCCGTTCGCGGCTCCTCGACTCGGGAGCCGCTTCGAGTGTGCGAACCGAGCTAGAACCGCGAGCGCGGACGGCTCAGAGGCCGAGCCACGAGCCCGGCGCCACGGTCTGCGTCGCGTGGCGGATCTCGAAGTAGAGCATCGGCCCGCGGCCCTCGTCGCCGACCGTGCCGAGGCGTTCGCCGGCGGAGACCTCGTCGCCGACCTTCACGTCCATCGCAGCGAGGTTGCCGCTCACCGTATAGTAGTGGTCGCCGTGGTCGACGATGACGAGCCGACCGTACGGCCCGTAGCGATCGGCGAACGCGACGCGTCCTCCGAACACGGCGCGGACCGGCGCGCCGAGCGCGCTCTTGATCTCGAGGCCCGGCCCGTCGGTCCCTTCGCGCTTCGCCGGACGGACCTCGGAGCGCCCCGCGAGAGGAAAGAGGAGACGCCCCTTCGACGACGCGAAGCCGCCCGGCAACGCGGCCGGCGCAGCGCCGTTGCCGCCGTAGACGGCGACGTACTCCGTCGACCCGCTCGACATCTCGAACGCGCGATCGAACGCCTGTTGCCGGCGCGCCTCGTCCTCCACCGCGAGACGCGCGGCGTCCATCGCCGTGCGCTGGCTCGCGAGGGCGACGCGGTCGCGCGCGATGCGCTCGAGCGCATGCGAGAGGAGGACGCCGCGATCGCGGAGCTTCTTCTCCGAGGTGAGCTCCGCGGCGAGCGAGCGACGCGATCGCTCCACGCGAAGCGCGTGCGAGACGAGCTCGTTGAAGCCGCCGCCGACGGGCAGCATCCCCGCGCGCGTCAGGCGGTAGAACGCTCGCCCGCGCGCGAGCGAGCGCGCGTGGGCCTCGGCGATCTTGCCGCCGAGCTCGG
>JAHBWH010000425.1 GCA_019637115.1 Myxococcales bacterium
CGAGGCGTTCGGGTCGACGGCCCACACGAACCCAGGGTTGTTCGGGTCGGCGGAGCAGTCGCGGATCTCCTGGGGCGGGTTGATCACGACGTGGTTGTGACCGCCCGTGATGAAGTCGAGACCGGTCGTCCCGCGGATGGCGCGCTGGTCGACCTCGAGGCCCATGTGCGAGACGCCGCCGATGAGGTCCACATACGGCCTGAGCAGGTCGATGTAGAACTGCATCATCTCGATCGTGTTGAGCGGCGTGATGCCGGACCGGTTCGGCTGGTCGAAGATCGACGTGAGGCTCGAGAGGTTCGCCATCCCGATGACGGCGATCTTCAGCCCGCCGACGTTGAGGACGGTGAACGGTCGCGCGACCGTGCCGATGCGGCCGACCGTGGCGTTGGCGCCGTCCTGCGACGAGTTCTCGTACTTGTAGTTGGCGCTGAGGAGCGCGAAGCTCGACCAGCGCTGAAACTGCGTGGCGAGGTTCTGCGCGCCGAAGTCGAACTCGTGGTTGCCGACGACCGCGGCGTCGACGCCGAGCTGGCTCATCGCGCGGACCTCGGGCTCGCCGCGGAAGAAGTTGAAGACCGGCGCGCCCTGGAAGCAGTCGCCCGAGTCGAGGTGAATCACACGTCCGGCCCGCGCGCGCTCGCGGTTCAGGATGTAGGACATGCGGGCGACGCCACCGATGTTGGCGACGGTCCCGATCTCGCCAAGGCCGAGCGTGGCGTCGGCCTGCGTGATGACCTGCTCGTACGGGAAGAGCCGGGAGTGGATGTCCGAGGTGTGCAGGATCGTGAGACTCACGTCGCACGTCTGCCCCGGCGGACACGGGCTCGTGACCCCGTCTTCGTTCGAAGAGCATGCGGGCTGGGATCCCGCGAGGAGGCCGACCCCGCCGATCGCGAGGAGGGCCGCGGTGACGCGCGCAGCGAAAGCACCCATGAGGCGGCGCGCACCCTAACACGCCTCCGAGCGTCGCGGAGAGGCTTCCGACGAGCACGGGTCCGGTCGGGCTCGTGTCGCCCCGGCACGACGGACGGGCGGCGCCGTTCGGGCGATCCCAGAGACCGCTCGGCCTCGAGACCAGCCGTTCGCGGACCGGCCACGTTGCCGTCACCGGGGGCCGACCTATCGATGAACCGGGGACGCGGGCGGAGGTTGCTCGCGCTGCCACGTCGCGCGTCGCCGTGCGTCACAGCCTGTCCCGCGGAGCGATGATCCGATGACGGTGCCCGAGAGCGAGGACGAGACGCGCACGAAGCCGGGGGGACTGCCGCGGGCGCTGGTGGTGCTTCTCCGTCTCGGCGCTTGGCTGGCGGCGCTGCCCTACGTCCTCGTCGTCGTCCTGGTGCTGACCGGGCCGCCGACGTGGTCGGCCGTGGCCTACCTCGCGGGGGTGGGCGCGCTCTTGTGGGGCCTCATGACGCTCCCCGGCGACGCCAACGGCGGGAGAGCCCTTGTCGGGCTTCCCCGGCCCCGCGGCCTCGCGCGCGGCGCCGTGCTCGCGCTCCTCGCCGTCGGGATCATCCGGGGGTGCACCGCGCGCGCGGGCGAGACGATGGCGT
>JAHBWH010000426.1 GCA_019637115.1 Myxococcales bacterium
GTCGTCTCCGCGACGTCCGTGCTGCCGGAGCGCGTCGCCGGCCCGACGGCCCGCGTGATCGCGGTGGCCTCGCGGTCGGAGCTCGACTGCGGGGCGGGCCGCGTGATCTTCGTGAAGTCGAGGTCGGCCGCGTAGGCGCGCGCTGTCGCGGGCGCGTCCGCTTCGGCGGGCTCTGCGGGGTTCCACTGCGCGCGAGGCCAGGGACCCTGGCTCTCCTCGAGCGGATCGTCGCCCGATTCGTCGAGGGAGAAGGCGGGGAGCGCCTCGTCTCGTCCGAAGGCGTCGATGGGCTCCGGCTCCGGGGCGGGGCCGAAGGCGTCGATGGGCTCCGGCTGCGGGGCGGGGCCGAATGCGTCGATGGGCTCCGGCCCGTCGGCGAGCGGTATCCGGGTCTGCGTCTCGCCGTCGTCGAGCGCGCGCGCCGGCGGCCGCCACATCGTCGGCTCCGAGACCGGCGGCGCGTCCGAGGCGTCCGGGACCTCGCCCATCATCGCTCGGAGCGCCTGGGCGACGTCGTGTCCAGGCAGCGTCCCGAAGAGCGACGGCGCCGGGTCCGCGGCGCGATCGGGAGAAGCGGCGCCGGCCAGCGCCTCGTCGTCGACCTCATCGACCTCATCGACCTCATCGACCTCGTCGACCTCGTCGACCTCGTCGACCTCCTCGACGACGTCTTCGACGTCCGCGAGATCGACGACGTCCTCGTTCTCGAAGGAGCCGGTCTGGTCGAGGAGCATCGGCTCCGACTCCGGCTCGATCGTCATCGGCGGGAGCTCGTTCGGATCCATCGGCTCGATGGCTTCGAGCGCGCCGGCTCCTTCGCCTCGGCGATGGTCGGCGCGTCTCGTCGGCGGCGACGGCGCCATCACCGTTCGATCGCCGTCGTCGGCGAAGTCGTCGTCCGCATAGACCTGGTCGCCGAACGTCCGGACGTGCGGCCCCGCCGCGTCGCCTTCTTCGTCGGCACGCTCGATGGCGTCGAGCGTCTCGGGATCGGGGCGCCCGCGCGCTGTCTCCCGATCGCTCACCGGAGCGTCCGACAGGGACGGGCGTCGCCCGCGGGCCGCAGCGAGCGAGTCGCGCAGGGCCTCGATGTCGATCTCGTGCGTCGACTCCTCGTCCGATCCCACCGACCGAAAGTCTATCGCGGTCGCCGCGTCCACGGCAGGCTTTGCGGATGAGATTCCAGCTATTTAGCCTTGCCCAGCAGACACTCTAACGTTAACGTTAGAGTTGGTCTTGACGGGACGCACCCCTCGCGCCTAAGACTCTTTCCGCTTCCAAGCCTTACGCGCACGTGAGAGTAAGCCTCCGCGAAGCACGGCCGAAAGCCGCCTCATGAGCAACGTCCGCCTCCCCATCCTCAATGAAATCGCAGAGGCCGCGGCACCGCCCGCGCTCCCGAGCGGGCGTGCGCTCGCCGACGAGGACCTCATGCAGGTGGGCGACCTCGCGCGCGAGGCGGGCAAGACGGTCCGCGCCATCCACCTCTACGAGCAGATGGAGCTCTTGAAGCCAGCCGGTCGGTCGAAGGGGCGCTACCGCCTGTACGGTCCCGAAG
>JAHBWH010000427.1 GCA_019637115.1 Myxococcales bacterium
CGAGCGCACACGTGCACGCGGCGTGCGATCTCCACGTCGCGGTCTCCCGTTCGCTGCTCGCCGCGGACGTCCTCGAGGAGCCAGGCGTCGAGCCCCATCAGGCGCTCGGGGACGGGATCCACGAAGCGTCCGACCTCGCCGCCCACCGAGCGCCCGCGCTCGGCGCCGAGATCGTCGCGAGCGTCGTCGCGCTGGCTGCGCTCGCGACCGTCATGACGGCGCGCATCTTCGTCCTCGTCTCGCTCGGAGCCGCCGTGACCGCGGCGCTGACGATCGCGCTTCGCCGGCGCATCGCCCGGCTGCACGAGCGGGCGGTGCTCGCCCAGCAGGGCCTCGCCGATGCGTTCACGACCACGCTCCACGGCAGGCTCGAGCTCGTCGCGGCGGGCGCAGAGGGTCCGGCGCTCGCGCGTGTCGGCGCCGCAGCCCGCAATTACTCCGCCGAGGCCAAGCGCACGGCCTGGGGAGTCGCGGTCCTCGGACGAACGCCGCTCGGCGCGGCCGTGGCCGTCGCAGGCCTCGTCGTGATGCTGGACGCAGGACCGATGATCGATGCGTGGAGGACGAACGGGAGACCGCTCCTGGTGCTCGCCGCGGCGCTTCCGATCCTCCTCGGCGTGCTCTTCGGCCTCCACGAGATGATCCGCGTCGCGGAGCGGCTGCGCCCGTTCGCGCGGCTCGTCTTGCGCTCACGGAGACCCGAGCTCGCG
The DNA here is from genome assembly GCA_019637115.1 of Myxococcales bacterium. Taxonomy (GTDB): domain Bacteria; phylum Myxococcota_A; class Polyangia; order Polyangiales; family Houyiibacteriaceae; genus JACKEH01. The sequence continues at coordinate 711 of JAHBWH010000427.1, forward strand.
CGACGGCCGACGGAATCCCAGCCCGAGGCCGTTCGTTCGATCCGCCTCGAGGACGTCGGCTTCGAGTACCGCCCAGGCACGCCGTCCGTCCTCGATGGCCTCGACGCCGAGTGGAACGACGGGATCCTGGTGCTCCGCGGACCGAACGGCTCGGGAAAGAGCACCGCGCTGAGGCTCATGCTCGGCCTCCGCGATCCCGGTCGCGGCCGCGTTCGGTTCGGCGGCGTGGACCTCCGCGCGCTCGATCTGCGGAGGCTCCGGGCGAGCATGTCGTTTCTACCTCAGCGCCCTTACCTCGGTGAGCCCTACACCACGACCGCCGACGCGCTCGCGATGCTCGCTCCCCAGGCCTCTCCGGACGACATGCTCGACGCGCTCGATCAGGTCGGCCTCACGGGGATGTTGTCGCGCGACGGAGCCGATCCGCTCGTGCGGACCGTCGGAGAGCTCTCCGTAGGGCAGCGCCAGCGCCTCGCGCTCGCCCGGGTGCTGTTGCGGAACGCGAGCGTCGTGCTCCTGGACGAGCCAGACGCAAACCTCGACGCCGACGGCATCGCGCGCCTGGTGAGCATCGTCGAAGCCCTCGGCCGGAGCCGCATGGTCGGCATCGCGGCGCACGGCCCGATCGCGGACGTGCTGCGCGGGACGGTCTGGGACGTGAGCGCTCCGAAATGACAATTACCAGTCATTTCCGATTCTTGCGGCTTTGCAAAGAACCGTAAACCGAGGCATCCTCGGGCCTCCTCGCGCGTCTATCCTCCAAGCCGCGAGAGCGCGGCCCACAACGACACGACGAAGGAGCCTCGTTCCCATGCGATTCACGATCATCGGTACCGTCCTCGC
>JAHBWH010000428.1 GCA_019637115.1 Myxococcales bacterium
ACGGACTCGGGCACGCGCACAGGCACGGACTCGGGCACGCGCACAGGCACGCGCACGGGCACCGGCACGGGACGTCGAGGCGTGATGCGGCGTGGCAACCTTCTTGCTCTCCTCGTCCGCTCATGCGATCCCCTCGTTCGCCTGTGAACGGACGTTCTCCAATTCGCGCTGGGCTGCGCCAACTCCTCACGATCACCCTCGGGGTCGCCGCCCTGGGCGCGTCGACCGCGCGCGCCGACCGTGTCGTCGTGCTGCGCGCGACCGGCGACGCGGACAGCGTGCGGCTGGGCGCCATCGAGGAGGCCGTCCGCGATGGGATCCGCGCGCTCGCGCACGAGGTGGTGAGCCCGCCGAGCGGCGCCGCGCTGCCCCAGACCGCGGAGGAGCTGCGCGGCGTCGCGCAAGCGCAGCGCGCCGAGTGGGTGATCGTCCCCGTCGTGCACGACACGACGCCGGACGCCTATTGGGTGACCCTCCGCGTGGGCTTCGCGCCCGCCGTCCGCGTCGAGGAACTCGACGCCGAGGTGCGGCGTGTCCGCGAGCGTCCGCGCCTGCGCGAGCTCCTGCAGGCGCTGATTCGTCCCGAGGGCCTCTCGGAGGATGGGCTCGCGCTCGCTGGCTTCGACACCGTGGGCCGCGAGGAGGAGGCGAGCTCCGGGCGAGACGCCGAGGCGCGCGCGCGGCGAGAGGCGGAGGAGCGCGCGCTGCGCGAGGCCGAAGAAGCCGCCGCGCGCGAGGCCGCGCTGCGCGAGGCCGAGGCAGAGCGCGAGGCGCGCGAGGCTCGCGAGGCAGAAGAAGCCGCCGAGGCCGCCGCCCGCGCCCGCGACGCCTTCGCCGCGCGCGATCGCTACGGCGTCGCGGACGGGGCGTGGATGGTGCAAGCGGGGCTCGGGCTCCGACCGCTCGTCCGGAGCGCGGGCGAGGGAGGGCTGCTCGGGACGCTCGAGCTGCGCGGCGGCCGTGGCTTCGAGTCGCTGCCCGGCTTCGAGCTGCGTGCGGGCGTCGAGCTGGTCTTCGGCGCCGCGAGCGCGTTCGCGGTGCATGTTGGCGGCGCCTACCTCGCGAGCCCTTTCACGACGCCGATCCACCTCGGCGCGAGCGTCGAGGCCGGCATCTTCCAGGCGATCAGCGGCAACCGAGTCCCCAGCTTTAGCGGTCGAGTGAGCGCCGTCGTCGCGTGGAACCCGGGCGGGAGCATCTACCTCGAGCTCTCGCTCCCCGAGGTGCAGTACCTCAGCGCCAACGGGGGCGCGCTCGCGCTCGGCGTGAGCGCCCGCCTCGGCACCCGCTTCTGAACGAGGCCCGCGCGAACCACGCGCCTCAGTCCCTGCTCAGGACGAATCGCTGGTTGAAGATGACGATCCCGCCACCTTCCGGAGCGGGGAACGGCCACCGCTGGACCGCCTGCAGGATGCAACGCTCGACGCTCGTGTTGTGCAGGCTCGTCGATTGTACCATCGCTGTCTGCACCAAACCTGTCGGCGAGACAATGGCCCGGCGGAAGGTGTCAACGAGTTTGAGACAGCGGTTGCTCAGAATCTATGAG
>JAHBWH010000429.1 GCA_019637115.1 Myxococcales bacterium
CCGATCGGCTCGCGCGCGAGGGCCTCCGCGTGCACGGTCGACCGCTCGGCCTCGACGCCGCGGCCTTCGGGCGCCTCGTCGAGTACGCCTTCGAGGGCGAAGACGCGGAGCTCGCGTCGATCGTCACGCGCCTCGTCTCACGCGCCGAGGGCGACGTCATCCGCGCCGCCGACGTCGACGCCCTCGGGCTCGACTTCCCCGCCGAGGAGGCGGACCCGCCGCGCTGGCCCGAAGGCGCGCGACGTCGCGAGGGGTGACGGTCAGCGGCTCGCGCCGATTCAGCGTTCAAGGAGCGCAGGTGGGCGTTGGGTCGAGACCGAAAACCTTTTCGCGAACGTCCTCCGAGCAGGGTTCGAAACCCGGAACCTCCTCGGCGGTCCACCACGAAGGAGTCCAGTAGACCTCCTGCGGCTCGGAGCCGGTGCGGACAAGGCAACCTAAAGCCGCATTGGCGGGGCAATCGCCGCCCCATGGGCTCGTTCCTCGGCAGGCAAGCGCCGTTGTCTTCGCGTCGAGGCACCCTTTCACCAAGTCCGCCCGCCTTCCGCGAATCGGCGCACAGCACGATGCGCTCGGACCGCACGCTTCGTTCTCCAAAGAGCACGGGGAGGAGGAATCGGGAACATCGGCTCCGCCATCACTCAGATCCGGCCACACGCTCTCCGGCTGAGGAGCGGCCGTCGTGCAGGACTGAGCCAGAGCGAACGCAATGCCCACACCGACCACATCGAGCAAGCGCCTCATGTCACACCGACCTCCCTCGTCGTCCGCGCCGGCAAGCACCACCCTCCCTCAAGGCAGGCAGAGGCCCAGGCCGAAGCCGAGCGACGTCGAGACGACCCGACACGTCGTGCCAGGCGGACAGTCCTTCGCTTCGGGGTCAGGTGAACAAACCTCGAGCTCGCCGGCCGTACACTTCGTCGCGCACGACGCCATCGTCGTCTTGAATTGTGCACACGAGTCGGCGGACGCGCCGAGCGTCCCCTTGGCGCAGCAGTGGTAGCCGGTGCTCGGGCACTGGTCGGTGGCGAAGCAGGCCCACAGGCTGCCGTCGGCGCACGTGCCGGGATCCGACGTGCACGTCGAGGCGCCTCCGACGCAGCACAGCTGCGACTCCGAGCATGTGTTGAAGGCGCCCGACGCCGGGCACTGCAGGCTGGTGCTCAGTGGAGGAGCGGTGGGCTGACACGACGGGCCATCGGGAGTGGCGTCACCAAGCGCAGGCGCACCGTCCGCGACGCCCGAGTCGGACGTCTCGTCTGGCATCAAGCAAACGAGACCGTCGACGCAGCGCAGCCCCGCTTTGCACGTGCCGTCGCCGAAGCACGTGCCGCCGTTCTCGCCGACCGCGACCGCGCCGCTGTCGGGCGCGATCGGCGTCGCGACCGGATCGTCGCCAACGCACGCCATCCCGACGGCGACCAGTCCCGTCGACAGGCAGAAGACAAGGGCGCGCACGAGCCGAAGGGTAGCTCATCCTCCGGCCTGCCGCGAAAGCCGAGCTCCCGCCGACCCGAGGGTCACCGCACGCGCGGACGCGTCCTC
>JAHBWH010000043.1 GCA_019637115.1 Myxococcales bacterium
TGAACGCGTACGAGAATCATCCCTTGAATGAGCCGAATCGGGCAGGCCGTCTCGAGGAGCTCTGAACGGAATGCCCATGAATACGCTTGCTCCCTGGTCCGCTCTCCAGCTTTCGCAACTCGCACTTGCGGATGGGGTGCTCGCAGAAGGATGCGAGTGATGTGAACAACGCAACATCGTCGTCGTTGCGAAAAAAATCGATGCTTCCCATTCTGGAGAATGTGACGAAAGAGGTTGACGGTTCGGCCTTGTTGAAGATTTCTTTTGCGGCAGACCAGGTCGCATCATCAGCGTGACCATGTTCGCGGAAACAACGAAGGGTTTTTGTCGATATGCTGATGGCAACAATGTGATCCGATGGTAAGTTGATGTCCGAAATCCCCGCGTCTTCGAGGGAGCCTTTGAAAATGGCACAAGGCACCGAAACGCTACGAATCGTCCTCCAAAGAAGCTGCTCCTGGTCTGCGACCCCCGCGACCCCCTCGTTCGAAAGCGGAGCGCCGATTTTGCTAAATATGTCAGAGGATAGTCCGATAACTATTGAATCAGTCATGGTGTATGATGGCGCTACGCGCAGTACGGGTCATTAGCACATGAGTATGGCTCGGATATTGGAACGACACCGGGATTTGCCAGCTCGGCTACGTCCCACCATTCGATGGAGCCAGACTCGTCGAAATCAATCGCGTCAGCCACTATCCCTGGCAACTCAGTGATCAAAAGCGGCATGTTGAAAAATATGTGGCCTGGTAGCCCCTGGTAGCCGATCTCCTCCCGGGCCCACACCATGCAGGTGCCGACTCCCTAGGTCGCGTTCATCATTTCGTCGGTTCCTGATTGCGTGACAACCATCGGCCTCGAAACTTCCGGGGCCACCGTTTCCAGAACTGTACTTCCTTGCGACCTTTTCCGCCGACTTTCGGCCGCCAGGAACGAATACATCACCGCCGCGCCGGAGGCGAGAAAACGCCTCGCCTATGCTGATGTTTCTTCCGACAGCAATTCGAGAAAAGAGTCGATACGCAGCACGCACCAACCCCGGTCGCTCGCCACTTATATCAACGTGGTAGACCTCGGGCGCGTCGGATCTCTGGTGGGACATCTACAGCTACGAGATCCAGGCGCTCAACGACGAGGTCGAGACCGGCGCGCCGACCACTGCGAGCTGCGCTTCCATTTCGACCAACGGCGCCTGGACTGTCCCGAAAAAACAGCGCCGTTTCGAGCGGTTAGCGAATGCTCGGTCTTCGCACCCGATTCGGAAGGAACTTCGGGTAGGGGTGGCTATCGGCGATCGAGGAAGTCGCGGATGAGCGGCCAGATGGTGGAGACGGCTTCCCGCCCGATGACGATGTCGACGTGGCCGGCGGGGAAGACGCGGAAGAGCTTGTCGCGGCTCGTGCTCCGCTCGTAGGCGGCTCGGCACGAGGAGGGAGGCGCGAGGTCGTCCTGGTCCCCGGCGATGACCAGGATGGGCGCCTGCAAGCCCTCGAAGGCGATGCCGTAGTCGAGGCTGCCGTCGCGGCTGCGCAGGGCGACGCGGTCGCCGCCCGCGAAGATGTCGAAGGCGATGGTGAGGTTGGTCGTCTCGAACGAGCTCTTGAGGTACTCCTCGAGGATCTCGGGCTCCATCGAGCCGGGACGCCATGGGCGCACCGGGGTCGGGAAGAGCCGGTGGTCCCACATCCGCTGGCGCCGGCGCAGGTGCAGGCCGACGTATCGCAGCGGCAACGCGACGTTCGCGTCGAAGACGCCGGTGGCGCGCGCGGTGTTGAGCACGGTCGCGAGCGCCTTCATGGGGAGGGTGCCGCTCCCGAAGCGGTAGGGGGAGCCGAGCGTCACGATCGCCCGGACCACGTCGCGGAGCTTCGTCGCGCCGGCGCTGTAGCTGATGAGGCCGCCCATCGAGTGGCCGATGAGCACGACGCGGTCGTGTCCCGAGAGCCGACGCGCCTCGCGCGCGCACGCGGGCACGTCCTCCTGCACGTACTCGTCGAGCGCTTCGGGGCGCTTGCCGTCGAAGCGGCCTGACCGCCCGTGGCCGCGCAGGTCGACGTTGAATACGTCCCAGCCCTCAGCCGCGAGGTAGGCAGAGAACGACCGGCGGCTCGTGTGCCAGGTGTAGCGGTTCTGCCCGAACCCGTGCACCAAGAGCACGACGCCCCGCGTCCGAGGGGATCGCGTCTCCTCTCCCTCGGCCGGGTCCACGAGATCGGCGCGTCGCTTCCGGACCATGCCGATGGGCTGTCCGGGCGTCATCACGATCTGTTTGACGAAGGTGTCGCGGCGGGGACCGTCGACGACCTGCTGCACCGTCTCCGTTCGAAGGATCACGTGCGACCTGCATAGCACCGACGAGGCTGGGCGCGAATCCCCTTCGTCGGCGCGGGCCGCCGAAGGGGATTCGCGCGCAGACCGCGTAGAGCGCGCCGCGAGCGCGTTCGTGGTGTCGCGCCGAACGGTCGGCCCGCTCGAGACGAGGGAGACGACCCTCGACGCGGATCTCGCTCGCCGACTCCTCGAATAGGCTCTGGCCTGTCCAACACCTGCGCGGCAAACGACCTCCAGGTCGATCATCCTCGGCTACGCGGCTCGAACTTCCGGGCGGGTGTACTAGGCTGTGGCTCGATGCGCGCTCGGTCCTTCATCCTCGTCGTCTTCATCCTCGCGGCCGCCGCCGCGTCGTCCGTGTCACCCGCGCTCGCGCAGGCGACGCTGACGGTCGAGCGCATGCGAGGGATGCTCTCGGGGATCGACACCGTCCCGTCGGACGCCACCTGGGCGCGGCTCGGCCCCGAGGCGGTCGAGGTGCTCATCGCGGTCTACGAAGATCCGGCGACGCCCTTCTTCGTCCGGCTTCGCGCCGTGAGCGCGCTCGCGCACTATCCGACCCCCGCCGCTCGGACCTTCCTCGAGCGGGTCGCGCGCGCGCCGGACCAGTCGGTGCTCGTGGTGCGCCGCGCGTTGGTCGCGCTCGGCGAGGCCTTCGGCGACGGCGCCTTCGAGAGCGTGCGGCCCTTCCTGCGGCATCCGGACGCCGCGATCCGCCGCGCGGCGGTGGAGCTGCTCGTGCGGATGGACTCGGGCCGCGCGCGTTCGACGCTGGCCGCGCACGCGGCGCGCGAGTCGGACCCGGGCGTGCTCGACGCGCTCGCGGCGCGCTGACGCGCAGCACCAGCGCCGAGGTCGGCACCGGACTCGGCACCGGCCGCGGAACCGGACGCGGCACCGGACTCGGCACCGGACGCGGAACCGGACGCGGAACCGGACGCGGAACCGGACGCGGAACCGGCCGCGGAACCGGACGCGGAACCGGACGCGGAAACGCACGCGGAAACGCACGCGAAACCGCACGCGGAACCGGACCAATGGACTCGGCCCCGGAGTCTCTGGCCACGACTCGGTACACCTCGTAGTGGCCCGCCGGACGCGCCAATCTGCGTCGGGCGCGTTACCCTTGGCGCCGTGAGTGTGGGGCGCGAAGGGGAGCCCGTCGGCGAGGCCGACGCGGAGGAGGGGCAGACGGTCGTCGCGCGCCCGCGCTCGCGCCCGCCCGTCGGCGTGTCCGAGGAGCGCGAGCGCGTCGTCGTCGAGGGCGCACCGGCTTCGACGTCGGACACCCCCTCCACGCGCGACTCGCTCGCGTCGCGCGACTCGCTCGCGCCGCGCGACTCGCTCGCGCCGGTCGGCGGATCGAGCGGCGTCGCCGCGACCCGCGTGGCGACGGGCCTGACGAGCGCGCGCGACTTCCTGCGGCAGGACGAGCGCACCCGCATCGGGGCGCTCTCGGTCGGCGTGCTCGTCTCCTGCTTGTTGGTCGTCGCGATGCTCGGGGCGTTGCCCTCGGACCCGCTGGCGAAGCGATGGGCGCTCGTGGGCCTGACGATGCTCGTGATCGGCTTCGGCGGGCTCGTCTGGCTCACCCGGCGCCCCGAGCGCTTTCGCGCCTCGCGCGTGGGCGCGCTCGCGGTGCTCAACGCGGCGGCGTCGGGCTTCATGGCGTTCTACTTCGGCACGTTCTCGGCGTTCCCGGCGCTCGTGGCGCTCACCCTCTACACCTACGCCCTCGGGGCGCCGTGGGGGTGGGCGCTCGCGGTCTACGTGGTCGCCGCGGGCGCGCAGCTCACCCTCGGGATGCTCGTGACCTTCGAGGTGATCCCGGATCGGGGGGTCATCCGTCCCGAAGGGCTCGACACCTTCACGCGCTTCATCGCGCAGGTCGCCGTGCAGCTCGTCTATGGGCTCGCGTTCATCGCGGGGCGCTTCGTCGCGAGCCGCACGCGCACGGCGGTGAACGCGCTCGAGGGCGCCGTGCGTCAGATCGCCGCCCGCGAGGCGCTGCTGCGGGAGGCGCGCGCCGACCTCGAGCGGGCGGCGGGCATCGGCGAGGAGGGCCGCTTCTCGGGGCAGCACCTCGGCCGCTTCGTGCTCGGCGTGATCATCGGTCGCGGCGGCATGGGCGAGATCTACGAGGCGCGCGACGAAGAGACGGGCGAAGAGGCCGCGGTCAAGCTGCTGCACCGGAGCGCGCTCCTCGACTCGGATCCGCTCGCGCGCTTCGAGCGCGAGGCGCGGATCATCGCGTCGCTCGACTCGCGTCACGTGGTCCGCGTGCTCGAGATCGGCGGGGCCGACGCGCCGCTGCCCTACCTCGCGATGGAGCGGCTCCGGGGGCACGACCTGGCGTGGCATCTGCGCGAGCGGCGTCGTCTCTCGCCGACGCAGGTCGCCGAGATGGCGGAGCAGGTCGCCGAGGGGCTGACGGCGGCGTGGGCGCAGCGCGTCGTCCACCGCGATCTGAAACCCCAGAACCTCTTCTGCGCGGACGGGGGGGTGTGGAAGGTGCTCGACTTCGGCGTGTCGAAGCTCGCGGGGGAGTCCGGGACGCTCTCGGCGGGGCACCTCGTCGGCACCCCGGGGTATATGTCCCCCGAGCAGGCCACCGGCGGCGAGGTGGACCACCGGACCGACGTGCACGCGCTCGCGGCGATCGTCTACCGCGCGCTGACGGGGCGGCCGGCGTTCGCGGCGAAGGACGTCCCGCAGGTGGTGCACGCGGTGGCGTGCTCGCTGCCCCCTCGCCCTGGGGAGCTCGCCTCGCTGCCCGGTGGCGTCGACGACGTGCTCCGTGTGGGGCTCGCGAAGGACCCGGCGCAGCGCTTCGAGACGGCGCGTGAGCTGGCGCAGGCGCTGCGGGCGGCGATCGATGGGGGGCGCGACGCCGAGCTCGCGGGCCGGGCGCGCGCGCTCGAGGCGTCGCTGCCGTGGGGTGGTTGGACGCGTTGAGTCCGTGTCCGAGACCGCGCCCGTGTCGGAGACCGCGCCCGTGTCGGAGACGGCGTCCGTGTCGGAGACGGCGTCCGTGTCGGAGACGGCGTCCGTGTCGGAGACGGCGTCCGTGTCGGAGACGGCGTCCGTGTCGGAGACGGCGTCCGTGTCGGAGACGGCGTCCGAGACTGACTGAGACTTTGTCCGAGACCGCATCCGAGTCGAGTCTGACTGAGACCGTGTCCGTGTCGTCTAGACTCAGGGCTGCCACGTGACATCGAGGCTGAAGTTGTCGGGCGGCGAGAAGGTGTTCGTGTTGACGATGTTGCGGGGGAACGCGAGCTCGAGGCGGAAGCCGTAGTCGAGCAGGCCGACGGTGCGGCGCTCGGTGCCGTCGGCGCCGACCGTGTTGAAGAAGCCCTCGACGTAGACGCCCTGGATGACGCGGCGGATGGTCTCGGGGAGGAGCTCCTCGAGTCGCCAGCCGCCGCGGATGCGCGTGCCTCCGTAGCGGTTGCCCTCGAGCGCGATGGTCGGGACGACTTGGCCGAATTCCTCGCGGAGCGTCAGCGTGAGCGCGCCCGCCGCGATGCCCGCGAGGAAGTCGGTCGGCGCTCGCTCGACCTCTTGCGCGGTGTCGCCGCGGATGTCGCCGCTGATGAGCAGCGCGATGATCTCGGCGCGGTCGTTCGTGAGTGTCGACGAGAAGCGGATGGAGGGCTCGCTCAAACGCCCGCTCGCCGTGACGCTGACGAGCTCGCCCGGGCGGCTGCGCAGCTCGTGGTTGGCGACGAGCGAGACCTGCGGGTCGAGCGTCGCGCCGCCGTCGAAGCTCAGCGCACCACGCTCGACGTCGAAGCGCTTGCCGAAGACGTCGAAATGCCCCGCCTCGAGGCGGACGTAGCCCTCGAGCGAGAGGCCCCCCTCGTGCTCGAGCTGGAGCTGCGCGGCGAGGAGCGCCGCGAAATCCTCGCCCTTGACCGTGAAGGGCTCGCGGGCGTCGATGCGCAACCGGACCGCGTAGGGCTCACCCTCGTCCGCCGGCTCGGGATCGACCCCGACGACGTGGATGTCGGGGTGCAGCGTGAGCGATTGCGGCGTGCGCCCCGCGTCCCGCGCGAGCCAGACGGCGAGGCCGTCGACGACGAGCTCGCCGTCGAGGCCGTCGGGCTGGAGCTCGGTCCCCAGCCGCGCGCTCCCCGTGAGCCGCGCGAGCACCGAGCCCTCCTGCCGGACGGGGAAGCTCTCGGCGCGGAGGACGAGGTCGGCCCGGCGAGGCTGGAGCCCCTCGAGCTCGAGCCCGCCGGCGATCACCGCGACGCCGTCCCCGTCGCGCGCCCGGACGTCCTGGAAGGCGATGCGGTCACCCTCGAAGAGCACGAGGCCGGTGACGTCCTCGAGGCGCTGGCCGAACGCCGGGATCGTGAGCCGGCCGTCGAGGATGTCGACGCTGCCCTCGAAGCGGGGCGCCCGCCACGGGCCGTGGATCGCGAGCTCTCCTTGCAAGGTGCCCGAGGGCTCGCGGATCTCGTCGACCCAATAGAGCGGCGCGTCGAGGGGCGTGCGATCGAGCGTGAGCCTCGAGGTCAGGTAGGCGTCCTCACTCGGGATCGGCAGCTCCACGCCCTGCCACGTCATCGGCAGGCGCGCGCGCAGGGTCGTCCGTCCCTCGTTCCACCACGAGATCCGCGCGTCGGCCTCTAGCGCGCCGCCGCCGAGGGTGGCGCGCATCCCGACGTCGAGCGGTCGTGTCTGCGCGCGCACGCGCGGCTCGCCGCTCCCGCCGGTGGCCAGCTCGCGGAGCACGACGCCGATCGACGAGACCTCGAGCTCGGCCCTCGGCCGCGCGCCGAAGAGGTTGTGGACCTCGAGCGCGGCGGTGATCGGCCCGTCCGCGTGCTCGCAGAGCACGGGGAGGCGCGCGCTCGGGACGTCGATCGCCCAGAGGTCGAGGCGCGTGGGGGGCGGCGCGAACGCGCTCGTGTCGCGCAGCCAGGTCGCGATGGGCGTGGGCGCGTGCGCCTCCGCCCAGACGACCTGCTCGCCGCCCACGAAGCCCGAGACGTCTGCGTGGGTGACCCCGTCTCGCAGGCGCGCGTTGATCGCGGCGCGGGGCCGCGCGGCGTCGCCGCAGCCGCGTCGTTCGCTGCCCGTCCACGCGACGTTCGCGAGCAGATCGCCCTGCGGCCGGTAGGCGCCGCCGCGGAAGGTGAGCGTGGCCGAGGCCTCGAGCTTGTCGGCGCCGGGGAACCCCTCGACCAGGGCGGGGGGGAACCGGTCGAGCCTCCGTCGCGGCACGCGGAGCGCCACGCGCCAGGGCGCGGTGTCGAGGAGGAGCGGCAGGATCGAGGGATCCTCGAGCGTCGAGCGGAGGTCCAGCACGACGGAAGCCTCGCCCTCGGCGAGCTGCCCGTGCTCATCGTCGAAGCCGGCGCGCGCGACGAAGGCGCCCTCGGCGTAGGCGAGGTGCAGGCGGGCGCCGAGCGGCGGGAGCGGCGCGACCTCGAGCGCGGGCACCTGGAGGTCGGCCTCGAAGTCGAAGACCTGAAGGTCGCCGCTCGCGCGGAGGCTGCCCGACGCGCGTCCGCGGAGCGTGGGCAGCTCGTCCGTGAGCAGCGTGAGCAAGTCGAGATCGACGTCGCCGACCCGCGCGCGCAGCTCGTAGGCGCCGTCGGCGGCCGCGTCGCGGAGGCGGACGTCGGTGTCGAGCGTGCCCTGGACGTGGGCTTCGATCTCCCCCGCGCCCTCGAGGATCGCGCCGACGTCGGCGTCGAGGCGCCCGCCGTCGTAGCGGAGCAGGAGCGAGCCCTCCATGGCGCCCGGGATCGCTGCCCCGAAGCGCCCACCCGCGATCTGTGCGTCGAGCGCGAGGGTCGGTTGGCGCTCGAGGTCGCCACCTAGCGTCGCCGTCCCACCGAGGACCCCTTCGACGGCCGGCACGGTGTCGGGCAACCATCCACGGAGAAGCTGGCGCAGGCGCGCGAGGTCCAGCGCAGCGACCTCGACGCGCATCGTGTCCTCGCCGCGTCGCTGCCAGCGACCCGAGCCCTGGATGCGCTGCGCGCCGCTCGCGAGGGCGAGCGCGCCGAGCTCGACGCGGGTGCCCTCGACCCGGAGCCCGCGGAGCGAGCCGGTCCAGCGCTCGCGGCCCGCGGCGAGCTCCAGCGAGCCGAGGTCGACGCGGAGGCCCTGCCGGAGATCGACGCGCCCGTCGAGGGCGATCCGCCGCGCGCGCCGGGCCGTCCGCGCGGCGCCTTCCTCGCGCCACGCGACCGCCTGCGAGGGAGTCTCGGTGGCATCGACCACCGCGTCCGGCGCTGCGGTGGGCGAGGGGCGACGACGGCGCGCCGCCGAGCCCAGCGGGCCGAGGGGGGACGTGAGCGCCAGACCGACCGCGTAGGGGCCCACGCCGTCGATGCGCCCGCTGCCGGAGCCGAGCGGCAGGTCGGCGAGCACGACGTCGCGGACGTCCACGCCGAGCGCGAGCGTCGGGGCGCGGAGGTCGCCTCGCACGTAGCCGGTGGCGACGAGCGCGCCGACGTAGAGGGGGCCATAGCGCAGCCGCGTGAAGACCCAGCGGCCCTGCGCGTCGAGCGTGATCTCGTCACCGTCGATGCGCAGCCGCGCGTCGAGCCGTCCCCCGCCGCGCAGGCCCGGGACGAGCGCCCTGAGGGTCGGATCGGCGGCGAAGTCGCGGATGTCGCCGCGCACGTGCAGGTCGACCACGCCGTCGAAGCCGACGCTCCCGCTCGCCTCGAGCTCGCCCCCTCGGATGTTCAGCGCCGCGCGATCGATGTGGAGGGCGTCGGGCGCGAGCCTGCCCTCGACCGTACCTCCCGGGATCTGCAGGTCGTCGTACGTGAAGGGCGCGAAGCTCGCCCGCACGCGCGGGTCCTCGCCGTCGTCGAGGCGCACGCCGACCGCCCCGCGCAGGTCGAGCGCGGGCGCGCCGTCGACGAGCGCGTCGAGCCGAAGACCTCCCGTGCGCGCCTCGAGGTCGAGGTGCATCGGCTCGCCGAGGCGGAGCGTGCCCTCCAGGCCGATGGGGCCAGCGTCGCTCCGGACCCAGCCGCGCGCGCGCAACGCGTCGAGCGGGCCGGTCACGTGGACGTGGCCGCGCAGGGCGCCGCGCAGCGCCTCGGCGGGCGCGACGAAGCCGCTCTCGGCGAGGGTGGCGAAGCGGAGCGGGTCGAGGTGGACCCAGAGATCGAGCTCGGGCTCGGCCGCGGGGCGAGGCGAGGCGAGGGCGAAGCGCGCGGCGACACGGTCCCCGGCCGCGCCGTCCTCGCCCACGGTGCGCGCGACGACGTGGACGGCGATGCCCGCGGTGGGGTCGTCGGTGATGCGCGCGCGCACGGACTCGAGCTCGACGGGGAAGGGCGTCGGGCCGGTGACGCGCCCCGAGAGCGCGTGGATGCGCACGTCGACGCCGTCCTCGACGCGGTCGTCGATGCGGAGGCCGAGGCGCGCGCTCACGTCCTCGATGACGATCCCTCGGACGCCGGCGACCTCGCCGTGCACGCGCAGGCCGTCGAGGCGGAGCTCGTCGACGATCGCGAGCACGCCGTTCGGATCGGGCGGCGTGCCCGGGGGCGAGGGGCTGGCCGCGCCGAAGGCGTCGAGGAACGACGGCAGGCCGTCCTCGCCTTCGTAGAGCACGAGCTCGCCGCCCTCTACGTGCCCGCGCGGGAAACGCAGCACGCCCCGGCGGAGCGCGACGAGATCCGCCTCGGCGCTCAGGCGCTCGCCTCGGATGACGAGCCTGCCGTCGGGGTCGTAGATGCGCGCGTCCTCGACGGCGACCTTCCACGGCGACAGGTGCGTCACGCGGCCGACCTCGAGCGTGCCGGCCATCTCCCCCGTCACGAGCTCGGCGAGCGCGGCGCGACCGGCCTCGTGCGCGGCCGGCGTGTCGAGGTGCACGCGCGCGGAGAGCATCAGCACCGCGAGGGCCACGAAGACCCAGATGAAGACCCACGCCGTGATGCGCCAGCCCCGCATCAGAAGGCCTCGCCGATGGTGAAGTGGAAGGCCCCGTTGATGGGGATCCCGAGCAGCCGCACGTCGCGACCGGTCAGCGGGTCGTCGCCCCCAATGACCTGCGCCCCCGGGACGCGCACGCCGACGTCGAAGCGGATGGGGCCGATGATGGTGTCGTATCGAAGCCCCGCGCCGACGGCGAGGCGGATGTGATCGAAGCGGAAGCGCGCCTCGCGGCTCACGTCGCCCATGTCGGCGAAGGCGACGACGCCGAAGTCCTGGCTGACGGGGAGGCGGAGCTCGAGCGAGCCCTCCCACCGGCGGAGCCCGCCGCTGTTGTAGGTGAAGGGGTTGTCGGGGACGCCGCTCGCCTCGGGGGGATCGCCGAGGAATCCCGGAAGGAAGCCGCGGTGGCTCGAGGCGCCGCCGCCGCGAAGTCGGTAGGGGTTGGGGCCGAGGCGCGCGCTGACTGGATCGAGCGCGTCCGAGGAGCGCGAGATGTGCATCGAGCCGAGGCGGAAGCGCGCCGCGACGACGAGCCGGCCGAGGGGGACATACCCTCGGAGGTCGGGGATCACACGCACGTAATCCCACGAGAGGAAGCGGGCCACGTGGAGGTCGAGCGCCGCGTAGACGCCGCGGGTCGGGCGCCGGATGTCGTCGCGGAGATCGATCTTGATGCCGAGATCGAGGAAGGCGACCTCGTAGCTCGTGAAGGGCACGTCGGGATCGGCGACGACGAAGATGTTGCCGCGCGGGCCGAGCGAGGTCGCGAGGCGCCCGTCGAAGAAGCTGCGCTGGAGCGCGATGGACGAGTCGAGGACGTGGCGGAAATAACGATCGAAGGGGTCGGGGCCCCAGTCGTAGCGGGCGTCGAAGGCGAGGTTCGTGCGCCGCTCGAGGAAGGCGGGCTGGCGCGCGCGCAGGCGCGCGTCGATGCCGAAGCGGGGGGGCGGGAAGGGGCCCGTCTCGGGCTGGAAGACGAGCTTGGGGCGCACCTCGAGCCGCACGTGGCGCAGACCGCCGAGGAAGTTTCGGTGCTCGACGAAGGCGAGCGCGTGGATGTCCCATTGGCGGACGTTCTGCTGCTCTTGGCCGCTCACCCACGTGCCGGCGAGCACGCCGCCGCCGAGGCCGTAGCGCAGGCGGCGCCCCGGCATCACGCGCACCTCGACGTCGACGACGCCCGTGCACCTGCCCCCCTCGTCGCGCTGCGGGCGTGGGAGGACCTCGACGCCCGCGAACGCGCCGAGCGAGTAGACGAAGTGTTGGGCCTCGTCGAGGAGGGCGCGCGTATAGCGGACGCCCGAGCGCAGATTCGCCGCGGCGCGGATCACCTCCTCGGAGAGGTCCTCGTTGCCCGTGATGGTGACGGAGCCGATCGCGCAGAGGGGGCCCGGCGTCACCTTCACCTCGACGTCGGCGTGCCGCCTCTCGGGATCGAGCTGCACGTGACCCGCGACGGTCGCGCAGCCGTGGCCCGCGAGCTCGACCGCGCGGAGCATCTCTCGCTTCGTGCGGTCGTAGAGCGCCTCGTCGAAGCGGTCGCCGACGTCGAGCTCGAACGCGCGCTCGATCGTGCGGCGGACCCGCGGGTCGAGCGCCTCGTGACCGAAGACCCGGCGCGAGCGCACGAGCACGGGCTCGCCCTCCTCCACGGTGATCCCGAGCTCGACGCGGCACCCGCGGCCCTCGCCGTCGGGCTCGCACGGCGGCTCGGCGCCCTCGCGCGCCTCGGCGCGGTCGGAGTCGAGGGCGGCGGGGGGATCGTACGCGGTCGCGACCACGCGCGCGTCGTAGAAGCCGCGCGCGCGGTACCAGCGCACGACGCGCTGCAGGTCACGCTCGAAGACGTTGCGGTCGTACGTCGGCCAATCGGTCCACGGCCAGCTCCAGAGGCGCAGGCGCAGGTCGGGGGAGGCGCGAAAGGGCGGGTCGCCGCAGCTCGGCGCGCCGCGGCCCGTGAAGTCGATGGCGGCGCGCTCGCGCTCGGTCGTCGCGAGGCAGGCGCGGAGCGCGCGCTCGCTCATGGCGTCGGTACCCTCGATGCGCAGGCGCGCGACGCCGTAGCGACCCTCGGGGATCTTCGCGCACCCGACGAAGAGCCCTGCGACCGTCAGCCACGAGATCGCGCGTCGCATCCGGGGCTCAGGGCTGGAGCGGGACCTTCAGCGGGTCGCCCAGCGAGAGCGGCCCACGCGGGGCGAGGGGCCAGCGGAGGTGGCCGCTCGCGTCCGTCCGCGTGACGAGCGCCGTGCCGTCCGCGAAGCGCAGCACGACGAGCGCGCGTCGCAAGAGCTGACCGGTCGGGCCGTGGGCGTGCACGCTCGCCTCGACCTCGCGAGGCGGGAGCGCGGGGGACGCGCACGCCCGCGAGACCTCGGGGGTGAGCTCGACCTCCGCGCACCGACGGAGCGCCTCGTGCTCGGGCTCGAGGGCGCCGAGCCAGCGCGCGGCCGCGGCGCGGACGACGGGCGCGTGCGCGCGCTCGAGCAGCCCCGCGGCGGGGCGGCCTTCGCAGCGGTGCCCGAGCGCCGCCAGGCCCACGACGAGGTTCGCGCGGACGTGGGCCTCGCGGTGTCGGAGGGCGCCGCAGAGGCGCTCGCGCGCCGTTTCGTTGGCCGGGGCGCCCGCCAGCAGGCGCTGGGCGACGCCGAAGGCCGCGGCGGCCGAGACCGGGAAGGGCGCCGTCACGGCCTCGAGGAGCACGTCGAGGTCACGCGCCTCGCCGATCGCGCCGAGGGCGGCGGCCGCGGCGGCGCGGGCGTCGAGCGCGCCCTGGGGGTCGACGACGACTCGTCGGAGGATCTCACGCGCCTCTGCGTCGTCCGCCGCGCTGGCCAGTGATGTGAGCGCGGCGACGTGGTGGCGGGCCGAGGGGCTCGAGGCCAGGGCGCGGCGTCGCGCGCGCGAAGGCTCCCCGTCCCAGCGCGCGAGGGTGTCGAGCGCCCGGTCGGCCAGCCGCTCGTCCGGGTGCGCGAGCAGCTCGTCGAGGGCCCCGAGCGTCCGGCGGGGATCGCCCGTGACGCCACGCGCCAGCGCGCCCCCCAGCGCGTGCAGGGTCGCGTGCCGATCGAGCCGCTCGCGGCTCCCCAGGCGCTCGACGAGGCGCGCGACGCCGTCGGCGTCGACCGAGCGGCCGAGGGCCTCGGCGGCGGCGAAGCGCAGCGAGCCTTCGTCTTCGGCGAGGAGCGGCTCGAGGGCGCGCGCGCCGACGGGATCGCCGAGGGCGCCGAGGGCCTCGACGGCGGCGAGGCGGAGCGCGGGGTCGCGGGCCTCCAGCAGCGGCCGGATGGTGTCGAGCGCGCGGAGCGCGCCCAGCTGGCCGAGCAGACGGACGACGCGCGGGCGGGTCCCCGCGGGGGCGCGCGCGAGCGAGGTGAGCAGGGGGTCGGCGGCGCGACCGTCGGCGGGGTGGCGCGCGAAGTAGAGCTCGAGCGCGTCGAGCGCCTCGGGCCCCGAGGAGAGCTCGGTGAGGAGCGGGACGAGGACCTCGGGATCCCCGGTCGCGGCGAGCGCGCGGAGCAGCACGCCGCGGTCCGCGACGTCGCGCAGGAGCGCCTCGAGCAGGGCGTCGCTCGCGTCGGGCGCGGGCTCTCGCTCGAGGCGGCGCAGCACGACGCGGGCGACGGCGGTCGCGTGGCCGCGGCCCGCGAGGGTCCGCAGCTCACTCGCGAGCGCGCGCGTGAGCGCGGGCGCGCTCGCCGCGACGAGGAGCTCGGTGGCGAGCTCGCGCAGCGCGGGGTTGTCCAGCGCGCCGAGGATGGCCTCGTGGGCGGGCTCGTCGCCGATGGCGCCCAGGGCCGCGAGCGCGGCGCGCGCGACGCGGGCGTCTTGGTCGGCGAGCAACCCGGCGAGCGGCGCGACGCCGCGTGGGTCGCGCAGCTGGCCGAGGGAGGCGACGGCCGCGAGGCGAGGCTCCTCGCTCTCGTCGCGGAGGGCGATCACGAGCGCGGGCAGGGCGCGGGCGTCCTGCAGCGTGCCCAGCGCGAGGAGGACCGCCTGGCGCACGGCGGGGGTCTCGTCGCGGGCGCGGCCGATGAGCGGCACGACCGCGCGCGGCTCGCCGAGCTCCGCGAGCCCGCGGGCCGCGGCGGCGCGGACGTCGGGGTCGTCGTCGTCCAGCCGGCCGAGCACGGGGACGACGGCGGCGGGGTCTCGGAGCGCGACGAGCGCGCGGAGGGCGACGAGGCGCACGCTCACGTCGGCGTCTCCGAGCGCCCGGACCAGCGACACGAGGGCGGCGGGATCGCCGATCATGCCGAGCGCCTCGCCCGCGCTCGCGCGGAGCTCGGGGTCAGGGTCCTCGAGCCACTCGCGCAGGACCGGGACCGCCTCGCGAAGTTGCACGCGGCCAGCCACGGCGGCGGCCTCGCGCCGAACGGCGGGCTCGGGGTCGCCGAGCGCGCGCAGGAGCGGCGCCCGGACGTCGCTCGCCGCGTAGCTCGCCAAGAGGCGCACGACCTCGCGACGTTGGCGGACGTCCCCGCTCGCGAGCTCGCGCTCGAGGCGGCCGAGGCGGCCCTCCCACTCGAAGCCGAGGCCGAGGAGCGCGAAGAGGACGAGCGCCACGCGGGAGGTGAGCGTCACCGGCCCCTTGTAGCACGCGCGGCGGGTCGACAGGTTCACCCTGGGGCTGCTCCGCTCGAGGCCGCGTCTGCGAGCCGCGGGATCCGCGACGGGGCCCGTTCGCGAAGGGGCCGCGCCGGACCCCGACCCCGTGGCCTCATCGTACGAGCGAGCTGGTTGCCTCGGAGGCCCCAGGAGGGACGATGACGAGCCGACCCTCGACGATCTGATCGCGGGTGCCGCTCGTCGGGCGGAAGTGGGCCTCGTAGAAGAGGGTGATCTCGTCTGGTCCAGGCCCCTGGGTCGTTCGAACGAACACGGCTCGTGCGTTCTGGTCGTAGGACCACTGCTCGTAGCCATCGGACGAGACTGAGAGCCCCGAGCAGCCGAGGACGCTGACGCGGGGAGCGGCGTGTCCCACCGGCAGACCGCCACGATATTCGTAGGTCACGTCCGGTTCGAGGTCGTCGAGCGAGCCCGAGATGGTCATGAGGTTCATCGCGACCCGACCGCTCGAGTCGCGCACTTCGATGGTCGCGCGGTTGGCGGTCGCCGTGGCGCGCGCGACCCGTGAGCGGGCGCCGAAGGTGGCGTCGCCGAGCTCACCGACGACTTCGACTTGGCGGACCTCGAGCGACGGCTCGCAGCCGACCAACGGGATGCTCAGGGCGACGATGGCGATGATCCGCGCGTGCATGTTTCCCTCCGATCTCGAACGCCACCATCGTAGCGAGGCCGGGATCGGGGCACCGTCAAGGTGTGTGAAGGCCGCGCATTTTTCGGGGCTGCGCGAACGCGCGCTTACGCCACCCCCGACCTGCGGGTTCCTCGGGCCTGCGCGAAGACCGCCAGTCGGCCGCCCCGCGCCCCTCGCCCGGCCGGCCGGCGAACGCGCGGGTCGAACGCTGCGCCGCCGTCGTGAGAGCTGGCACGTCGAGATGATGACCGAGCACCGGAGATTCCGCCGCCGCGTACGGGGGCGCGCGCTCAGCTCCGCTCTTCCTTGAGTGGCCGCGTCATCAGCTCGACGAGGGCGACCTGCGCGGGCTTGTCCTGGTAGAGGACCGAGTAGACCGCGTGGGTGATGGGCATGTCGACGTCGAGCTTCAGGGCGAGCTCGTGGGCGCTCTTGGCGGTCTGCACACCCTCCGCGACCATGCCGAGGTCCTTCAGAATCTCCGGCAGTTTGCGGCCCTGCCCGAGCTCCATGCCCACCCGTCGGTTGCGGCTCAGGTCCCCGGTGCAGGTGAGGACCAGATCGCCCATCCCGGACAACCCGGCGAGCGTGAGGGGGTTGGCGCCGAGCGTGAGGGCCAAGCGGCTCAGCTCCGCGAGCCCGCGCGTGATGAGCGCGGCGCGGGTGTTGTGGCCGAGCTTCATTCCGTCCGCGATGCCTGCGGCGATGGCGATGACGTTCTTGAGCGCGCCGCCGACCTCGACGCCGGTGACGTCCTCGGTCGTGTAGACGCGGAAGCGGTCGGTGTTGAAGTAGCGCTGCACCTGCTGGCGGATCGCTTCGTCGTGCCCGGCGATGCTCACCGCCGTCGGGACGCCGCGCGCGACCTCGTGCGCGAACGACGGCCCGCCCAGGTACGTGAGCATCCGATGGCGCTCCTTCGGGAAGAGCTCCTCGAAGACCTCGGAGACGAGCTTCAGCGAGCCCTGCTCGATGCCCTTCGTGGCGCTCACGATGGGCACGTGGGCGGGCACGAGCGGCACGAGGTCGGCGAGCAACGCGCGGTTCGCCTCGGTGGGGACGACCACGATGACGAGGTCCGCGTCGCGCACCGCCGCGGCGAGGTCCGACGTCGCGTGGAGCGGTGGCGGGAGCGGGACGTCCCGGAGGTAGTCCGGGTTGGTGCGGCGCTCCTCGATCATGGCGGCCTGGTCGGCCCGCCGAGACCATAGGCGCGTCTCGTACCCTTGATCGGCCATCAGCTTCGCGAGGGCGGTGCCCCACGACCCCGCCCCGATCACCGCGACGATGGGCTTCTCTTCGCTCATGGCGGCAGCCTACTTCGCTCGCGCCGGTCCGAGCCAGCCCTCGTCCGGGGGCAGGCAGCCCCGGTTCGATCCGGGTTCGATCCGGGTTCGATCCCAGTTCGATCTCGGTTCGACCCGCTTCGGGCTCAGGCGCCGACGATCTCGCGGTACTCGCGGGTCTTCTCGACGTAATGCCGGGCGCCGGCGAGGATGCTCGCGCGCTCGTCGGGGCGCAGCTCGCGCTTCACCTTCGCCGGTGAGCCGAGCACCATCACGCCGCTCGGCACCACGGTGCGCGGCGTGAGCACGGCGCCCGCGCCGATGATGACGTCGCTGCCGACCTCCACGCCGTCCATCACGATGGCCCCCATGCCGACGAGGACGCGGTCGCCGAGCCGGCACCCGTGGAGGATCACGCGGTGGCCGACCACGCAGTCCTCGCCGACGACGGTGGGTGTCCAGCCGTCGGTCGCGTGCACCACCGAGTTGTCCTGGATCGACGTGCGCGCGCCGATGACGATGGGCTGGACGTCGCCGCGGAGCGTGGTGCCGAACCAGACGCTCGCCTCGGGGCCGACCTCGACGTCGCCGATCAGGCTGGTGTGCGGCGCGACGAAGGCGTCCTCCGCGATGCGGGGGCGTTGGCCTCGATAGGGGAGTAGGAGCGGCTTCATGTCCTGTCCTCGTTCGTCCGGAGGGCGCGCCGGTGGACGAGACCGCGTGTGACCGCGCCCGTCGCCGCGCCGAGGGTGTCCGCGACCAGATCCAGCAGCTCGGCGCTGCGTCCGGGCACGAAGGCCTGGTGGAGCTCGTCGCTCAGGCCCCACGCGGCCGCGACGAACGCGCCGAGCGCCAGCGTGCGCGCGGGCCGGCGATCGGGCCACGTCCGCAAGGTCGCGTGGGCGCAGAGGAACCCGAGGAGCGCGTAGACGAGGAAGTGCGCCCCCTTGTCCTTGAGCGGGAAGCTCGCGATCGCGGGCACGTCGATCGACACGGACGAGACCGCGAAGATGCCGCCCATCGCCAGGGCGGCCGGGAGCCACGCGAGCGCGACCTCCCGTCGGCGGGTGCGTCGCTGGTCGTCCGTGCTCACGACGTCACGGCCCCGCCGTTCGACCCGCGCTCACGCGCTCACCTCGAGCACCTTGAGCTTGCGCCGCTTCGGGCGCGGCTGCGGGCGCTCGGGGATCGACGCGCCACGCATCGTGCCGAGCAGGCTGTGGTCGAAGGCGCGCTCGATGACGACGTCCACGAGCGTTCCGGTCGGGTCGACGCCGGCGGGCGCCTCGAGGTGCACGATCTCGTGTCGCTCGCTGCGCCCGGTCCAGCGCGTCTCGCTCGCGTCGTTCGGCCCCTCGACCAGCACCTGCGTGGTCGCGCCCACGAGCCCCGCGAGGTGCGCGCGCTGCTGGCCCGCGATGACGTCGAAGAGCCGCTGCAGGCGCTCGTCCTTCACCGCCTCTGGGACGTCGTCGCCCAGGGCGAGCGCCGGCGTGTGGGGACGCGGCGAGTATTTGAAGCAGAACGCCGACACGAAGCCGGCCTCGCGCGCGAGGGAGAGCGTCTCCTCGAAGTCCTCGTCCGTCTCGCCCGGGAAGCCGACGATGAAGTCGGTCGAGAGCGTGAGGCCGGGGACCGCGCGGACGAGCTGACCGGTGCGCTCGAGGTACTCCGCGCGGGTGTAGCGGCGAGCCATGCGGCGCAGCGTCCGGTCCGAGCCAGACTGCACGGGGAGGTGGACGTGGCGCGGCAGGACGGGGAGCTCCGCGTGGGCGGCGATGAGCTCCTCGGTGAGGTGCCGCGGGTGGGGCGAGGTGTAGCGGAGGCGCGCGAGGGAGGGCACCTCGTCGGCGATGCGGCGGAGCAGGGCCGCGAAGCGCGAGCCCGAGGGCGCCACGCGGCTGCGGGGCTTTTGCGCGAGTTCGGTCGGGTCGTACCAGCTGTTGACCGTCTGACCGAGCAGCGTGATCTCGCGGACGCCGCCCTCGGCCATGCGCGCGACCTCGCCGACGATCTCGGCTTCGGAGCGGTAGCGCTCGGCGCCGCGCGTCGTCGGCACGATGCAGAAGGTGCAGCGCTCGTCGCAGCCCTTCATCACCGTGACGAAGCCCATCACCTCGCCGCGCGGCCGCGCCATCAGGAATCGCGGCGCGTCGTCGTCGAAGACCGTCCGCGCGCGCGGAGGAGCGCCCGCCTCGTGCTCGCGGAGGAGGTCCGGGAGCTCGGGGATGTTGTCGGGCCCGATCACGAGATCGACGACCGGCGCGCGGCGGAGCAGGCGCTCGCCCTCTTGCTGAGCGACGCAGCCCGCGACGGCGATCGCGACCCCGGGCCGCGCGTCCTTGAGCGGTCGCAGCGTGCCGAGGAGGCTCATCAGCTTGTGCTCGGCCTTCTCGCGGACGCTGCACGTGTTGACGACCACGACGTCCGCGAGCATGGCGTCCTCGGTCGGCTCGTACCCGTCCTCGCGCAGCACCTCCTCGATGCGACGGGAGTCGTGCACGTTCATCTGACAGCCGAAGGTCTGGACGATGTAGCGCTTCACGGAGCGGGACGGATAGCACGCCACCGCTGCTCGGGCCCGCCGGTCGCTTTCAAGGCGCCCGTTCCGCTCGGAGAGGAGGCCTCAGAGCAGGCCGGGGCATTGCACGCCCTCGAGGTCGCGGATGGCCGCGCTCGGGTTGCAGTCGAAGTCGACCCCCTCACCCGTGCCGTCATCGTTCGCGACGACGCGGAACGCGAGCGGCTCGCCGACGTCGTCGGCCCCGAGCGCGTAGGTGAAGCGCAGCACGAGCGCGCCGCCGGGGAAGATCGTCCTCGGCGTGGCCAGCGTCGCCACGAGTGTGGGCGTCGGCCCGTCGGTGCGGTAGAGGGAGACGGGCATCCCGGCGGGGATGGCGCGCGTGCCGCGGTTCGAGACCACGGCGTCGATGATGATCTCTCGCGGGCACGCGTCGACGAAGACGCGCAGCGCGTCCACCCGGGGATCGCTCGCGTTCAGCGGCACCTCGCCCTGGCGGTTCGCCCGGAAGGTGTTGTGGGTCTCCCAGGGCCCGCGCGGGCGGGAGGGGATCGTCGCGTCGTCGCGGACGTTGTCGATGTGATAGGCGAACTCGTTCCAGACCGTCCGTGTCCGCACCCAGCGGTCGAGCGCGTCCTGGTAGGCGAAGACCCCCGTGGTCCCGGTGCGGCACCACTCGGGACGGTCGCCAGCGGGCTCCGCGAAGCACTCGGGGTAGCGGTCCGGCCGGTGGATGCGCTCGCCCGACGCGGCCAAGAGGCCCATCGGGCGCGCGCAGTCGCGGTTGAATTCGTCGTTGTTGGCGGCGACGACGATGTTCGTCTGCCCATCTCCCGTCACGTCGACGATCACGGGATACTCGCTTGCCGTTCGCGTGGTGTTCGCGACCCGGAAGATCGGCGCGCCGCTCTGACCGTCGAAGACCATCAGCAGGCACTCGTCGTTGTAGACGACCTCGTTGCGCCCGTCGCCCTGGAAGTCGAAGACCGAGCTGCCCGTGCGGCTCGACGAGATGTCCTGCACGTAGACGCTCCAGAGCACGCCGTTGCCGCTGCCGCCGCTGCCCGCGAAGGCCGGGCAGGGCTCCACGTCGGTGCAGTCGACGCCGCGCGTGCAGGTGGGGATCCGCGGGCGCGTGCAGCCGGGCTGGTCGGCGTCCGGATCACCGACGCAGTCGACGTCGAAGACCGTGTAACAGCCGCGGTCGGCGACGCCGATCTCCGCGTGACCGTCACCGTCGAAGTCGGCGACCGTCGGCGGACCGCCGCCGCCGCCGCCCGGCGCGCTCCAGCGGTGCAGCACGGCGCCGTCGTTGCCCGCGGCCACCGTCACCTGGCCGCCTCCGACCCAGACGACCTCCGGCGAGCCGCGCCGATCCCCGCCGACGATGTCGCCGAGCGCCGAGTACGACCCGAGATCCGCGGTCGACACGCCCGGGGTGCACCAGATCTGCTCGAGCGTCGTCGCCGCGAGCCGATACGCGCAGCCGTGGCTGAGGATCTCGAGCGTCCCGTCGCCGTCGAGGTCGGCGACGCTCGCGTAAGCCGAGCCGCTCCCGATCGCCGCGATCGGATCGCCCGTCCGTGCGTCGAAGACCCGGCGGTCGAAGATCACCTGCACGTCTCCGTCGCCGCGGAGGTCGGCGACCACGGGCGCGATCTCGTTGCGGACACCGGTGCGGTGCCAACGGAAGCAGCCGTTCGCGTCCGCCGCCGGGTCGGCGCAGACCGAGAGGTTCTCCACGAGGCCGATGCCCGAGGCCGTCGGCACGACGATCTCGACGAGCCCGTCTGCGTCGACGTCCGCTAGCGCCACCTGCGCCCAGGCGAGCCCGGCGTGACGGGTGTTGGTGTAGAGGGTCTCCCCGGTGCGGCCGTCGAGGACGACGAGCGCGGCGCTCGAGGAGCCGCCCGTTCGATACGCGAGGAACGCGACGTTTGGGCTCCCGTCGCCCGTGAGGTCGGCGACCATCGGCGTCGCCGCGACGTGCACGTAACGCTGGCCGCCGATCGTCACGCCGTCCCAATGCCAGCGCAGCTCTGGCTCGAAGGCGCCGAAGTCACCCGGCCGGCGACACGTGACGTCGTCGGGGAACTCGTCCGCCACGCAGCGCCCGAGCGAGGGCTCGCAGTACTCGCCGAAGTCGCAGTCCGTGAAGCGCGTGCACGCCGCGCCGAGCGGGAAACACCGCCCGAACGAGCAGAGCTCGTCCTCCCCGCAGCAGGTGTCGAAGCCTTCGCCGCAGAGCATCGCCGCGCCGCAGTCCGGGACGCAGGTGTTCGCGGGACCACAGACGGGCGTCTCGCCGCTGCAGCAGAGCTCGCCCGCCTCGCCGCAGCGCGTGCCCCCTTCGCAGCTCGGCGCGCAGCGCTCGACGAGGGCGCAGCGTCCCCCCGCGTCGCACGAGGCGCCCGCGAAGCAGACCTCGTCGCCACCGCAACAGATCCGCGGTGACTCGCACCACTGCTCCGACTCACAGACGCAGGAGTCCGCCTCGCAGGACTCGCCGTCGAGGCACGCCGCGCCCCCGTCGCAGGCGCACCGGTCGCCGTCGCATCGAGCGCTCGGGCAGGTGTGGAGGACGCGCATCATGTCGGCCTCGCAGCGGAAGAGGACGCCGCTCTGGCAGCGGATCGTCCCCGCTGCGCAGTCGTCGGCCACGCACCCGCCCGTGGCGTCGTCACAGCGCGAGCCGGACGGGCAACCGCGTCCGAGCCGGCAGTCGGTGGGCCCACCGTCCGGCGTCGAGCTGACCACGCACCGGCCGTCCACGCACGTCTCGCCGTCCGCGCAGTCGGTTCCGAGCTCGCACCGGGTCGGGGTCGCGCCCCCGCATGCGGTCAACAACATGATCACGAACGCCCCTACAGGCGCGGCGGTTCTCATGAGGTTAGAATGTTTTCTTGGGGCGTGAATTGCAATGGCGCGCGGCGTCGGCGGACCACGCCCCGCGGGCGTTACGCTCGATCGGGCGCGAGGGGGAGGGTGAAGCCAACGATGGCGCCGCCGTCCGGGGCGTTGCTGGCGAAGGCCCGGCCGCCATGGGCGAGGGCGATGTGCTTCACGAGCGCGAGGCCGATCCCCGACCCGCGGACGTGGCGGTCGCGTCGAGAGCGGTAGAAGCGCTCGAAGATGCGACGCTCGGCGTCGGGCGCGATGCCGGGCCCATGGTCGCGTACGCGGACCTGGACGTAGTCGCGCACGTGCTCGAGCGTGACCTCGATGGGCGTCCGGCCGCCGTACTTCACCGCGTTGTCGAGCAGGTTGACGAGCGCGAGCACGACCGCCTGCTCGTCGACCATCACCTCGGGGAGCTCGCCCTTCACCTCGAGGGTCACGTCGACGCCTTCGCGCTCGACGCGATAACGGAAGGTCTCGAGCCCCTGCGCCACGATCTCTGCGAGGTCGGCGCGCTCGAACGCGTAGCGCTGGCGGCCACGCTCGAGGGCCGAGAAGTCGAGGACGTTCTCGATCAAGGTCGAGAGGCGCTCGGACTCGCGCACGATGATCTCGAGGTATTGTTTCCGCTTCTCCTCGCTGCGGACGCGCTCGCTCATGAGCATCTCGCCGAACATCCGAACGACCGAGAGGGGGGTCTTGAGCTCGTGCGAGACGTTCGCGATGAAATCGCCCTTGAGGTCGTTGAGGCGCCGCTCCTTCTGCGCCGCGTAGAGCAAGAAGCCCACCCCGACCAGGATGACGGCGAACGCGACCGCGATGAGGCCCAGGTCGGTCGCGCGGCGGCTGCGCCCCTGTCGCTCGAGCATTGGGGCCTGTTTGGGCGCGACCTGGAGCCGCCAGTTGTAGAGCGTCGTGGGGAACCGGTGGCCGACGAGGTAGTCGCCCGCGTTCTGGAGGCTCGGCCCGTAGACGCGGCGGTTGGCTTCGTCGACGACGTTGTATTGGCGTTTGCCCTCGTCGGTCGCGAAGAGCGTCGGGAGGAAGTCGCGCGTGATGAGCTCGGTGTCGTGCAGGAGCACGAGATAGCGGCGTTGGCCGCGCACGGAGTAGGCCACGTAGCTCGCGAGGTGGCTCTGGTCGCCGAGGGTCCGGTGCAGGTGCTTGAGGCGATCGAGGCTGAGCCGCTCGAGCTCGAGCTCGACCAGCAGGCGCTCCTCGAAGAGCTTCCGCTGCTCGTGTCCGGCGCTCGCGTCGCCGCGGTGCGCGTGCGCGAGCACGTTGCCCGTGTCGTCGACGATGAGCACCGAGCGCACGCTCGGGGTGAGCCGTCGCGCGTTTGGGAGCCACTTCGTCTCCACGGACGAGGGCTCCGTGATGTCGACGAGCTGCCTCACCGCGTTGTCCTGGCCGATGATGTACTGCTCGACGGTCTCGACCTTCTCGCGGACGAGCAGGAGCGTGTTCTCGGCGATCGTCTGCTCGCCCAGGCGCGTGAAGCGCGACGCCGTCACCCACGCGTAATAGCCGAGGATGCCCGCCGCGATCGCGATCGCGGGGAGCAGCACGAAGTAGATGACGCGCTGCCGCCAGGGGCTCATCGAGGCGGAACATAGCAGCCCGTCTCGGCGCTGGGCGGAACCGCGCACGAACGCGCCGCACGATCGCGGACGATCCCGCTGGCGGGGGGAAACCGACACACGAACGCGCGAACAACGAACGCATGAGCGCGCGAACAACGAACGCATGAACGCGCGAACGCCGAGCCCGGGGGCTCGGCGTCCGTGCGTTGCGTCAGCGAGGTCGGCGCGTCAGGCGCTCGGCTCGGGCGCGGCCTGCGGGGTCGCCGCGGGCTTCTCCCCGTCGCTGAGGTCGAGCGAGAGCTGGTCGGGGTCCGTGAGGGCGTTCGCGAGGACCTCGTCCATCTTCTTCACCGGCACGAACTCGAGCGTGTCGCGGATCTCTTGCGGGACCTCCTCGAGGTCGGCCACGTTGCGCTCGGGGAGGATGACCCGCTTGATGCCCGCGCGGTGCGCGGCGAGGATCTTCTCCTTGATGCCGCCGACCGGCAGCACGCGGCCACGGAGCGTGATCTCGCCCGTCATCGCGACGTCGTGCCGCACGCGGATGCCGGTCATGAGCGAGACGAGGGCCGTCATCATCGTCACGCCGGCGCTCGGGCCGTCCTTGGGCATCGCGCCCGCGGGGATGTGGATGTGAAGGTCGCTCTTCTCGAGGAAGTCCTTGGCGATGCCGAGATCCTCGGCCCGCGTGCGGACATAGGACATCGCCGCCTGCGCGGACTCCTTCATGACGTCGCCGAGCTGCCCGGTGAGCTGGAGCTTGCCCGTGCCGTGCATCTTCGTCGCCTCGATGAAGAGGATCTCGCCGCCGACCGAGGTCCACGCGAGGCCGGTCGCCACGCCCGTCTCGCTCGTGCGCTCGGCGACCTCGCTGGTGTAGCGGGGCGGCCCGAGGAACTCCTTGAGGTCGGCGCCCGTCGCGATGATGAAGGGCCCCGGCTGGCCCTCGGCCACCTTCACGGCGACGCCACGGACGACGGTCGCGATCTTGCGCTCGAGGTTTCGAACGCCGGCCTCGCGGGTGTGGTCGTCGATGACCGCCTCGAGCGCCTCGTCGGTGATCGTGATGTGCTCCGGCTTGAGGCCGTGATCCTCGATCTGCTTGGGCGCGAGGTGGTTCTTGGCGATGTCCAGCTTCTCCTTGCGCGTGTAGCCAGGGATCTCGATGATCTCCATGCGGTCGCGGAGGGGGGCGGGGATGGTGTCGCCGACGTTGGCGGTCGCGACGAACATCACCTTCGAGAGGTCGTAGGGGATCTCGAGGTAGTGGTCGCTGAAGGTGTCGTTCTGCTCGGGGTCGAGGACCTCGAGGAGCGCCGCCGAGGGGTCACCGCGGAAATCGCGGCCGACCTTGTCGATCTCGTCGAGCATGAAGACCGGGTTGACGGTCGTCGCCTTCTTCATCCCCTGGATGACCTGGCCGGGGAGGGCGCCGACGTAGGTGCGCCGGTGACCACGGATCGCGGCCTCGTCGTGGACGCCGCCGAGGCTGATGCGCACGAACTTCCGGTTGAGGGCCCGCGCGATCGAGCGGCCGAGCGAGGTCTTGCCGACGCCGGGCGGCCCGAGGAGGCAGAGGATCGGCCCCTTCTTGTCGGTCTTCAGCTTGCGGACCGCGAGGTACTCGACGATGCGGCGCTTGACCTTCTCGAGGCCGGCGTGGTCCTCGTCGAGGACCTTCCGGACGGCCGGGATGTCGAGGTTGTCGGGCGTCTCTTTCGACCACGGGATGTCGAGGATCCAGTCGATGTAGGTGCGGACGACGGTGTACTCGGCGCTGCCCACCTGCATCGAGCGCAGCCGCTTGAGCTGCTTGCGGGCGACCTTGTCGGCCTCCTTCGGCAGGTCCGCCTTCGTGATCCGCTCCTCGAGGATGTCGAGGTCGCCGGAGTCACCGTCCTCTTCGCCGAGCTCTTCCTTGATGGCCTTGAGCTGCTGGCGGAGCACGTACTCCCGCTGGTTTTTGCCCATCTCTTCCTTGATCTGGGAGTTGATGCGCTCGCGCATCTTGAGGATCTCGAGCTGCCGCGTGAGCAGCCGGAGGACCTTGCGGATGCGCTCCTTCGCCTCGATGGTCTCGAGCAGCTGCGCCTTCTCGTCGACCGGCGCGTCCAGGTTGGCGGCGACGAGGTCGGCGAGCTGGCCGGGCTCCTGGATCGAGTCGATGAGGCTCGACGCCTCGCGCGGCAGCTCCGGCATCAGCTGGATGACCTGCTTGGCGATGTCGCGCAGGCTCATCGAGAGCGCCTCGGCCTCGACGTCGTCTGCCTTCGGCTCCTCGAGCTTCGAGACGCGCGCCTTCAGGTAGGGATCCTCGGCGCCGACGGACTCCATGCGCACGCGCACGAGCCCTTGCAGGATGAGGCTGTAGTTGCCCGAGCTGTGCTTGAGCGCCTTGAGCACCCGCGCTGCAACGCCGACTGGGTAGAGATCCTCCTGGCTGGGATCGTCCGTCGACGGATCGCGCTGGGCGAAGATCGCGATCACGGGCTGGTTGAGGTTTTCGATGTCCTCGACGAGGGCGACGCTCTTCTCGCGTCCTACGTCGAAGGGCGCGACCGCGCCGGGAAAGAGGACCGCGTTCCGGATCGGGAGGACCGGGAGCTCGTCGTCGAAGTCGAGGTTCGAATCGTCGTTTGCCATGTGCCGCCTGGGGAACGCGGCGGCATCCTTGAACGATTCGGACGTCCGCGCTCCAACCTGGGCGAACATAGTCATACCGTCGTTTTACTGCAACAGCGCCGAGAGCAGGGCACCACGAGCGAGGGCTCTCGGCGCCGGCCAGTTCGCTGGCGCGCGCAAGGCGTTGGCTCGCGGTGGCGTCCGCGAGCGGGATCATCTCGTCGAGCCTCGCGCGATGCAGGTCAAGGCTTGGCTTGGCGCGCGGGCGGAATCGATTCGTCTTCGCTCCGGACGGGCCGTGAGGAGCCGCTCTGCCGCTCGCGACCCAAAGGCGCGCAGCCGGAGGGGCCGCGGGGCTTCGTACCCCGTAGGGTTCGAGGAAGCTGAACCTCCGACGGCCAGGTGGTGGTGAGTGAGCGCTCGATCAGCGTTCGTCCCAGGCGATCTCCGCCAAGGCGGCCCCCGAGCGGTGGAAGCTCTTGACCGTGAAGCGGATGCGCTCGACCTGAGTGGCCGAGAGATCGTGGCTCACCCACTCTGGGCTCGGGGAGAAGTCGAACTCTCCCTCGGTCTCGAAGACCTTGGTGCCCGCGGCGTCGTAGAGCTCCAGGGCGTATTCCTTCACCGCGCGATCGTTGTACTGCCGGTTGTGGCCGTTGAGGATCCGGAGCTGGCGCATGTCGCGCGGCGGCGAGAGGCGCGCTTCGAGCCAGCCGGTCTGCCCGTCGTTTAGGAGCCACTCGGTGTTGGGGTCCTCGTCGAACACCCGATCGGGCCCGAACTGCGGGTCGTTGCGGAAGTGCGCGCTCGCGCTGGCGGTCACCGTCCGAGGCGTCCGAATCGCGAAGTAGGCGAGCACGACCGCGAGGAGGAGCGCGAGCGAGGATGTCGCGATGCGCTGCGCGACGCGCCACCGGACCTGCGTCGGGCTGTAGGTGGTCGGGGTGAGCGCGCGATCGGCGTCGGCCCGCGCGCGGAAGAGCTCCTTGTAGAGCTCCGCGTGGGTGGCGCTCACGGCCGCGTCGAGCTCGGGGAGGGGCTGGCGTCCGAGCTGGAGGACGCGCGAGAGGCTCTCGACCCGCTCGCCGCTCATGCCGCGCGCGCCGAGCACGGCCGCCCAGGCCCCGGAGGCAGATGGCAGGTCGGTCGCGGCAGCTTCCGTGGGAGCGTCGGCCGCCGGAACCGCGCGGGCGTCGGTCGCGGCGTCCTCAGGCGGGGCGGCGTCGAGCGCGGCGTCCTCGGGCGGCGCGGCGTCGATCGTGGCGTCCTCGGACTGCGCCAAGGCGTCGCTCGCGGCTTCCGGCACGGCCGGGGCATCGGCCGCGGCGCCTGAGCTGGCGTCGAGGCCCTCCCCGTCGGCGACGAGAGCACGCTCGCGTGCGGCGACCTGATTGGGGCGCACCTCGTCGCGCAGACGCTCTGCCGCTTCGAGCGTCCGCTCCAGGGCGTCGACGGCCAGCCGGAGGCCCTCGGCCGCGTGGCCGTTGGACCAGAGCGCCTCGGCGGCGTCAGCGCGTTGTCGCCCGAGCCCGAGCGCTTGGCCGACGGCCTCCCGACGGGCCGCGGGGCGTTGGCGCGCCTCCTCGGCGACCTGGGTCAAGAGGAAGAGCTCTCGAAGGCGCGCGATCGCAGACATGCGCGGCCTGCTTATCACAACGGCGGCGCCCGCGCATGAGCGCGCCAAACCTGGCGTCGCGGGGTCGCGGGGCCGCCGGGAACCCCGCCCACATGATCCGACGACGTGCCGTGGGTGACCGCGCGTTCTTCGTGCGGCCGTCGTCGGCGCCTCAGCGGGAAGCCGAGGCGCACCTCGACGAGCCGTGAGGTCGTCTTGCTCATCGGATGGCGCGCGGTACATGGGGGGGTCATGCAGTTCGTCGACGAGGTCGAGATCGAGGTCACCGCCGGCAACGGAGGGCACGGCGCGGTCGCGTTTCGCCGCGAGTCGCACCGGCCGCTCGGGGGGCCGTCCGGCGGGGACGGCGGGGACGGCGGCGACGTCATCTTCCACGCCCACGAGCGCCTCACGACGCTGCTCGATCTGGGCTATCGGCGCCGAATCAAGGCCGAGCACGGCGAGAACGGCCGCGGCAAGGACCAATACGGGAAGGCCGGCGCCGACGCGGTCGTCCAGGTGCCGGTCGGGACCCAGGTCTACGACGCCGACACCGGGGAGCTCCTCGCGGACCTCGACACCCACGAGCAGCGCGTCGTGATCGCCCGCGGGGGCAAGGGCGGCCGCGGGAACATGCACTTCGCCACCCCGTACGACCGAGCGCCCCGGAGGGCCGAGGATGGCACGCCGGGCGAGCGTCGCACCTTGCGCCTCGAGCTGAAGCTGCTGGCCGACGTGGGGCTCGTCGGCTTCCCCAACGTGGGCAAGAGCACCTTCATCGCGACCGTCTCGCGGGCTCGCCCGAAGATCGCCGACTACCCCTTCACGACCTTGGTGCCCAACCTCGGCGTCGCCTCACTCGGGGACGAGCGGAGCTTCGTGGTCGCGGACATCCCGGGCATCATCGAGGGGGCGGCCGAGGGGGCGGGGCTCGGGCTCCGCTTCCTGCGGCACGCGGAGCGCAATCGCGTCCTGCTGATGCTCGTCTCGATCGACCCCGACCCGGAGCGGGACCCCGTCAGCGACTATCGAACGCTGCGCTCCGAGCTGCTGCGCTTCTCGCCGACCCTCGCGGAGCGGCCCGCGGTGGTCGCCGTCTCGAAGCTCGATCTGCCGGAGGTCCGCGAGGCGCTCCCGGAGATCCGCGCGGGGCTGGCGGAGCTCGGCGTACCCGAAGTGCACGCCTTCAGCGCTGCGACGCGCGAAGGCGTGGACGACCTGCTGCGCGCGCTCGAGGCCGAGCTCGGCCGCATGCCGCGCGCCAACCTGCCCGCGCCGATCACCCCGTTCAGGGCGGAAGAGCGGCCGCATGGGGACGCCGTTGGCTTCGCAGGTGACTCGACGGACGAAGGGGCGGGCGAGGTCGACGAGTAGACTCCGGGTCCGATGTCCGGGTCCGATGTCTGGGGCCGATGTTCGGGGCCGACGTCTGGGGCCGATGTTCGATGTCCGTGATGGGTACCCGTGACTGAGGTCGTGGGAGCAAGCCCTGTTCGGTGGGGCTGTACCTTCGGCGTCTCAATCGTGCACGCGCACGCGCACGCGCACGTGGACGGGCACGTGGACGGGCACGTGGACGGGCACGTGGACGACGTGGACGGGCACGTGGACGTGGACGGGCACGTGGACGGGCACGTGGACGGGTACGGCAGGACGCGGTCTTCCACGGTTTGCGTCAGTGCCACACGCCGACGCCGAGGCCCCAGCTGAGGTAGTCGCGCGCTCCGTCGATCACGAAGTTGGCGCGCCAGGTGACGCCGAGCGCGTGGAAGAGGCGGACCTCGAAGCCGAAGGTCCCATGGACACGTGCGGCCACGCCGGCGTAGCGCGCTTGTTCGACGTAGGTCCCGGCGCGGACCTTGAGGCGGTGCGCCCACGGCTCGGCCTCGAGGCCGAGGCGGAAGGTGCCGCTCCATTGTTCGCCGCGGGCGCGGCGCTGCTGGGCGAAGAAGGCGTCGATGCCGACGCCGTTCGCGATGGGACCGTGGAGCAGCAGGTCGAGGCTGATGAGGAGGTAACGCCGGGGAAGCGACTCGTAGAGCTCGTCCCAGAGGATCCCCATCTCGTCCTCGGCCCGCGCGACCTCTTCACGGAGGTTCGCCTGATCATCGCGGCGGCGGAGCGCTTCGTCCCGCCGCCACTCCGGATCGCGGGCCCGCCGACGGAGGTTCGGGCAGCGCAGATCTTCGAGCGGCTCGTCCTCGCCGAGCTCGCGGAGCACTTGGGCCAGCTCCCGCTCGCAGGCGCGGCGGTTGGCGCGCGCGACGAGCCCGGCGCGGACGTCCTTGATGGGTTGGTACCGGCGGTTGAGGGGGCGTGGACCGAGCTGGACGGCGAAGCCGACCTGGATCTCCCACGGGAGGTTCACCGAGCTTGGCCGCCAGAGGCCCTCGACTTGGGGCTGCCCGCCGTCGTCGCCCCCGACCGGGACGCGGGAGTCGACGGGGGTGCGGAACGCGGCGCCGATCCGGAAAGGGAGGCGCTGGTGCCGAAAGATACCGCCGAGCTCCGCGCCGACGCCGGAGAGTGAGAAGAAATTCTCGCGGCTCATCCCGGCCGCGACGTCGAAGACGACGGCGCGCGCGCCGCCGCCGAGTACGAGCTGGCCATCGAGCAAGCCGTAGCCCGCGCCGACGTGCGCGGTGAGGAAGGTCGCGGTCGCGACGCCTCCAGGCGTCGGCAGGTTGTAGGACTGCGCCTGGAGCGTCGCGCCGGCTCCGAAGCTGTCGTATTGGATGCGCCCGCCGACGTCGATGAACACGAAGTCCTCGATGCCGAAGCCTTCGCCGCGCCCGTTGAGGAAGTAGTCGTTCGCGCTGAACTGGCCGCCGAAGAGGATGGACGCCGACAGATCCTGCTCGACACGGTCGACCTCGAAGAGGCTCCGAGACGCGTAGGCGGCTGGGTTCCAGGGCACGCCGTCGATGCCCTCGGCGAGCGCGGTGAAGGCGCCCGCGAGGCCCATGATGCGGCTCGACGCGACCACGGGGGTGGCGACGGCGTCCACGGCGAAGTCGTTGCCCTCGATGGGCGCTTGTGCCGCCGTGGGCACGACGAGCCAGGGCCCGAGGAGGGCGAGCGCCCACAGCCGTCGCCTCCGCGAGCGCGGGCGGCCCCTCGGGTCCTCGGCTCGCGGGGCCCCCTCCGAGCGATCGGCCGAGCCTTCTCTCGGCATGGACGGCGTGCGGGGGAGCGGGGGCATGGGCAGGGAGAGGCCCTCGCCCAGGTGGGTGCGCAGGGAAGGGGCCTCGCGGAGCAGGACGATAGCCCGCAGGATCGCGACGCGCGATATAGTCCCCGCGATGGTCCAGAAATCCGGCACGGCGCTCGGGGTCGCGCGCGCGCGTTTCGTCGATGGGCTCCCCCGAAAAGCCCAGGAGCTGAAGGGGGCGGTCGCCCTGCTCGTCGCGAGCCCCTCGGCGGCGCGGCCACGCGAGGAGCTTCGCCGTCGCCTCCACGCGCTCTATGCCTCGGCGCAGGTCTTCCGCATCGAGCCGCTCTCGGCCGCGCTCAAGGAGGCGATCCAGCGGCTCGACGAGGTGCGGGCCGAGGGGAAGGCCGAGGGGAAGGCCGAGCTCTCGCAGGAGGATCTGGACACGCTCGCCCACCTCGCGGCGACGCTGCCTGCGCTGGCTGAGGGGCGCCTCTCGGGCGCGCCCGAAGGGCCGAGAGCGGAAGCTCCGGCACGCGCCTCGGTGAGGGACGCGCGGCCGTCCGCGCCGGGCACGTTCGCGCCGCCAGGTCGCGGGGATCGGGTCTCGCCCGTGCCAGCGGCCCACGTGGACCGCGTCTCGCCCGTGCCCGACCGCGTCGCGCCCGCGCCGATCGAGGCGGAAGGCGCGAGCGCAGCGCCTCTGGAACTTGAGCGTCTCTCCCCCTTGCCCGGCGACATGCCCCCCGCCGGCGATCGCCCCTCCGCGCCGGGCGAGGGGGATCGTGTCTCGCCCGTACCCGTCGCGCGGGTTCCGCTCGTGAAGCGCGCAATCGGCGACCGAACCTCGCCCGTGCCGAGCGCGCCAGTGCGGGAGGAGGTCGCGCCGCGAGGCACCTCGGCGCGCGCCGCGCGCCCGGGGCGCGCGGACGGCCCCCTCGACACGGTGATCAGCGTGCTCGTCGTCGACGACGTGCGCACTCAGGCGGCCGTGCGAGAGGCCCTGCCGAGCGAGCGATTCGAACTGCTCGGCGCGAGCGATCCGGAAGAGGCGCTCCGCCTCGCGCGGAGCGCCGCACCCGATGTCGTCTTGATGGACGCGGGCATCGCGGCCCGCGCGGGCGCGGACCTCGTCAGCCGGCTCCGCGCCGACCCCCTGACTGACTTCGTGCCCGTCGTCGTCCTGCATGGCAGCGTCGACGCGGACGAGGCGGAGCTTCGGCGCCTCGGCGTCGACGCGCTCGCTCCCAAGCCCGTCGACGCCACCTCGTTGGTTCGGCTCGTCGCGCGCCTCGCGCGGGCGGAGGGCTGGCCGGGCGCGGACATGATGGGCGACGCGACCTTGGAGGACGTGGCCGATCGGCTCGCGCGCGAGATCCGCAAGGGCCTCGTCGATGCGGCGGCGACGGGGCGCGAGGAGCGCATCGCCCTCGGGGATGGCTCCGAGCTGCTGGCCGCGGCGTGGGCGACGATCGCGCGGGTCCGCTCTGAGCTCTCCGATCGCTCGCACGGACGGGTGCGCTTTCGCGACGGCGTCGAGCGCGGGGGGCCTGCGTTCATGGCGCTCGGCGCGAGCGAAGACGACCCGGTCGGCGGGGCCTCGGACGTCTCGCTCGAGGGGCGGCGGATCATCGTCGCGGACGACGACCCCGCGGTCGTCTGGTTCTTCGCGGGGCTGCTCCGGGAGGCGGGCGTGCACGCGGTCGAGGTCGAGGACGGACGCCAAGCGCTCGACGAGGCGCGGCGCCGCCGGCCCGACGTGATCGTCAGCGACATCCTGATGCCTGGGCTCGACGGGCTGGCGCTCTGCCGCGAGCTCAAGCGCGATCCGGGGCTCGCGGACGTCCCCGTGATCCTCCTCTCCTGGAAGGAGGACTTCCTCCAGCGGATGCGGGAGCTGCAATCGGGGGCGAGCGGTTACCTCCGCAAGGAGGCCGGGAGCGGGCAGATCCTAGCGAAGGTGCGGGAGGTGCTCCGACCCCGGGCGCGGCTCGAGGCCCAGCTGCGGGCCGGTGGCGAGGTGCGCGGCCGGGTCGAGCCCGCAGGCGTGCGCTCGCTGCTGCGAGCGACGGCGGAGCTGCGCGGGGACGCGCGGGTCACCATCCGCGACGCCTGGAGCCTCTTCGAGGTGGACGTCCGCGGTGGGCAGATCGTGGACGTGACGCGGACGGCTTCCGACGGCTCGTTCAGCCGTGGGGCCCGGGCGCTCGCGCCGCTGCTCGGGGTGATCACCGGGCGGTTCACGGTGGACGACGCCGAGGGCGCGATCCGGCCGAGCCTCGAAGGAGAGACGGAGGCGATCCTGGCGGAGGCGGCGGAGCGTCTCGGCGCGTACGTCGACGCGGTCTCGGGCGCGCGCCTGGCGCGCGTCGCGTTGGTGCGCTTCGACGAGCTCCTGCTCCAGGCCTTCTTGCGCACGTCGCCCGGCGAGACGGGGGCGCTCATCGAGCGCATCGCGTCGGGAGCGAGCCCGCGTGAGCTGCTCGTCGAGGGGGAGGTCTCCCCCGTGACCTTGGAGACGGCGCTCGTGGATCTCGCCCGGCGTGGCGCCGTCACGAGCGTGCGCGACGCGGACGGGGAGGATCTCGTCGCCCAAGCGCTCGCCGAGCGCCAGGCCCACGCCGCCAAGCCCTCGATCTACCCGAGCGCGTCGGGGCTTCCGGCGCCCGACGAGCCCAGCGTGCCGCGGGCGCCCGCCGCTCCGCGCCTCGAGGTCGCGGGGCTCGCGCCGACCGACGAGGTGCTCGCGGCGATCGACGAGGTCGAGGCGATCGAGGAGGCCCGCGAGATGGCCGAGGCGGAGGGGCTGCTCCGATCGCCGACCAACCCACCTCCAGCGCTGGAGGGGGACGCGCTCGTGCGTCGGCCGCCCTCGTCCGCGGGGACCGTGGCCGCGCCGACGGATGGAGCCCCGAAGTCCCCGCCCGCCGAGCCTGCGGCGCCGCCCGCCACGCCGAGGGCACCTGCGACGGCGGCGACCCCCGCCCCACCGACGGCGACGCGCGCGACCACCTCGGCGGAGGACGAGCCTGGGGGCATGGGGGTCTTGGGGTGGCTCGTGCTCGTGGCCCTGGCGGCCACGGCCGGGTATTTCGCGTGGCGCGCGTGGCGCGAGCCGCCGCCCGCGAGCACGGTCGCTGAGAGCACGGCCGCTGTCGAAGCGCGGGCGGGCGACTCGAGCGACGAGGGGGGCGAGCGACCCGAGCTCGAGCGACCCGGCGACGAGCCGACGCCCGACGAGACGCGCGCGCAGACGTCTCCGCTCTCGTTCGGGGAGACGCGACCGACGGTCGACGATCCCGAGGTGACGGTCGGCGAGGGGCAAGGACTGCTGGTGGTCGAGGGCACGGAGGGTGCCAGCGCCGACATCTCGCTTCGGCGTCGCGGCGAGGGGGACCTCCGCTCGCTCGGCGCTCCGCCCCTGCGGATCGCGCTCGACGAAGGTGAGTACGAGGTCGTCTTCCGGGGCGAGCGTGGCGAGACCGTCCGCTTCGTCTCCGTCGGCGCAGGCCAGACTCGAATCGTTCGGCCCGTCCGATGAGCACGCTCGCCACGCTCCACCTCCTGTGGGCGGCGGTCTACGGCTACCTCTGCGCCTATCACCTGGTGCTCTACGGGCGCCGGCGCGACGAACGCGAGTACCTCGCGTTCGCGCTGCTCACGGCTGGTTTCAGCGTGCTCACGGTCGGCAACGCGCTGCACGTGGACGCCGACACGCTGGCCGGCGGAACGCTCGCGGTGCGTGTCGGCAACGTCGCGCTGACCGTGGTGGTCGCGTTCTACGTCGAGTTCGTCTGGGAGCTGACGGGGCGGCGAGGTTTCTGGCTCCGCGCGTTGGCGTACGTGTGGGCCGTGGTCGGGCTCGGCGCGGAGGTGCTCGGTTTGATGAACGAGCCCTTCGCGGCCGAGCCCCGATGGGGCTGGGGGGGCGTCGAGCCGGTCCACCCGGCGATCACGTCCTTCGGCGTGGCGTATCTCGCCGGGTTGTGGACGATCGGGCTCGTCAGCACGGCCCTCTTCTTCCGCCACGCGACCAAGCGCCCGAGCGCGCCCGCGTCGATGCCGACCTCGACCGTGGGGGAGCGGAGCGGCGACCGCGTCGTCGCGGCGACCAGCGCGCTCCTCGCCTCCGGTTGGCCGATTCGCCTCCTCGGGGTCGCGGCCGTCCTCGCCTTCCTGGCTGGCTCGCACGACTTCGCCGTTCGGGTCGGCCTCGTGAGCGGTCCGACGCTGATGGATCACGTCGCGATGCTCTTCGCGTTCGCGATGAGCTACGCGCTGCTCGATCGCTTCGTGCGTGCGAGCAACGAGCTGCGGTCGAAGACCGCAGAGCTCGCGCGCGCCTACGAGGAGCTTCGCGACACCCAGGAGCGACTCGTCCGCAAGGAGCAGCTCGCGGCCGTCGGCGAGCTCTCCGCCGTCATCGCGCACGAGGTCCGCAACCCGCTCGCGGTGATCAAGAACTCGGTCTCGGGGCTGCGTCGTCGCGCGCTCTCGGACGAGGATCGCGCGACGCTCTTGTCGATCCTCGACGAAGAGACCGACCGGCTGAACCGCCTGGTACACGACCTCCTCGCGTACGCGCAGCCGGTCGTCCCGCAGGGGCGCGAGCTGGCGCTCCGCGATCTGGTGCGTCGCGCCGTCGAGCGCGCGAGGAGCAGCGTCGCCCACGCGGGATCGATCGAGACGGTCTACGAGCTCGAGGGGCCGGCGAGCGTCTACGGAGATCCCGAGCTGCTCCGCCACGCGCTCGTGAACGTCATCGAGAACGCGCTCCAGGCGATGCCGGGCGGCGGCACGTTGACCGTCCGGAGCGAGGCGGGAGACCTCGGCGGGCGGCCAGCGGTCTCGCTCGTGTTCTCGGACACGGGGGAGGGCATGGACACCTTGGTCCGCGCGAAGGCGCGTGACCCGTTCTTCACCACGCGTCCGTCGGGGACCGGGCTCGGGCTCGCGATCGTGGAGCGGGTCGTCCGCAACCACGGCGGGAAGATCGAGATCGAGAGCCGCCACGGCGCGGGGACGACCATCCGCTTCCTCTTGCCTTGTGAGCGCCCGAGCTTGATCCCCATCCCGCCCCCCGAGCGGCGCGAGGGGCGAATCTCGGCGATCCGCGAGGCACCCCCGGGAGGCGCGGAATGAACCTCGCGACCGCGCTGCTCTGGGCGTGGGTCGCCGTGCACGTCTTCAGCGGCCTGACGGCGTTCTTCCTCTTGCTGCGAGAGCGGAAGCGCGAGCACGCAGCGCACGTCTCGCTGACGCTCTCGGTCGCCGCCCACGCGGCCGGCACGGCGTTGTTGCTCATGGCGCCCGACGAGGCGGCGGCGGCCGCCGCCCAGACGTGGATGTACGTCTCGGGGGGCTGCGTCTTCGTCTCTTATGCTGCGCTCGCGGAGGTCTTCACGGGGCGGCCGGGCCCGGGTTTTCAGCGCTTGCTGCGGACGATGCTGGCGCTCTTCGCCGTGCTCTGCGCGGCGGGGGTCTTCGTCGATCCCGCCTTGGCCCACCGCATCGGCCCGAGCCGCGGGATCGAGGCCCATGTGCTCGGCGCAACCCTCGCGATCGGCGCGGTCGGGGTGGCGTTCGGCATCGCCTTCTTGGTGCAGCTCGGACTCCGGCGGGGGGCCGAGGCCCGGCTGTTGGCGCTGGCGGTCGGGCTGACGCTCCTCGGTTGGGTCGCAGACCTCTCCAGTCGGACGTTGGAGGTCGATCTCCCGCGCCTCACGTCCCACCTCTCGTCGATGGGTGTGATGGTCGTGAGCTACCTCCTCCTGAACCGGTTCGTGCAGACCGCGGACGCGCTCGCCCGGCGCACGGTGGAGCTCGCGCAGAGCACGGACGAGCTGCGGCACATCCAAGAGGCGCTCGTGAAGAAGGAGCAGCTCGCGGCGGTGGGCGAGCTCTCGGCCGTGATCGCCCACGAGGTGCGCAACCCGCTCGCGGTGTTGAAGACCGCGGTCGCGGGCCTCCGACGCGAGACCATCGGCGCGAACGATCGCGAGACGCTCCTCGGCGTGCTCGACGAGGAGACGGATCGTTTGAACCGGCTCGTCCGTGACCTCTTGGCGTACGCGCGCCCCGTCGAGCCCCAATGGTCTCGCCTCCCCGTGCGGCAGCTCGTCGATCGCGCCGTCGATCTCGCCCGGCGTGACCAGCAATCCCTCGTTGGGGTCGAGGTCGAGGTCGAGGTGAACGCGAGCGGTGGCGAGGTGATCGAGGGAGACCCCGACCTCTTGGAGCGGGTCTTCGCGCACCTCGTTCAGAACGCGCTCCAGGCGATGCCGCACGGCGGCAGGCTGCTCGTACAAACCGCGAGCACGACCCTCGACGCCGAGCCCGCGATGGCCGTCCGCTTCCAGGACACGGGGGAGGGCATGGACACGCTCGTTCGCTCTAGGGCGAGGGATCCCTTCTTCACGACGAAGGCGAGGGGGACCGGGCTCGGGCTCGCGATCGTCGAGCGGATCGTGAAGGCGCACGGCGGGCTCCTCGACCTCAAGAGCGGTGAAGAGGGCTCGGAGGTGACCCTGACGATCCCACAGGGGCGGGTGTCCGTCTTGCCCGAACAGTGAGCGCGCCGATCCTGCCGTCCGGTCGGCCCGAGCGTCGCGACTTCGCCACGCCGTCGCGGTATATAGCGCCGATGCGCGCGACCATCCTCGTCGTCGACGACGAGAAGAACATCCGGCGGACGCTGCGAATGGTGCTCGAGGGGGCGGGCTTCGACGTCCTCGCGGAGGAGAGCGCCGAGGCGGGGCTCGAGGTGCTGGCGCGAGAGGAGGTCGACCTCGTCCTGCTCGACGTGCGGCTCCCCGAGATGAGCGGGATCGAGGCCCTCGAGCGGATCCGGGCGCGCCCCGAGACGCGCGACCTGCCCGTCATCGTCATCAGCGGGCACGCGAGCGTGGCCGAGGCGGTCCAGGCGGTGCAGGCGGGCGCCACGGATTTCTTCGAGAAGCCGCTCGACCGGGACCGGGTCCTCGTGACCGTGCGCAACGCCCTCAAGACCTGGATGCTGCTTCGAGAGGTCGACCGCCTCCGCGCGACGGCCGAGCAGCGCTACCAGATGATCGGCGAGAGCGAGCCGATGCGGGCCCTCTTCGCGCAGGTCGAGAAGGTCGCGCCGACCCACGGCCGCGTCCTCATCACCGGCGAGAGCGGGACGGGCAAGGAGCTCATCGCGCGCGCGGTCCACGAGCTGAGCGGGCGGCGGGGCGGGCCCTTCATGAAGGTGAATTGCGCGGCCATTCCGGCCGAGCTCATCGAGAGCGAGCTCTTCGGCTACGAGCGCGGCGCGTTCACGGGCGCGCAGCAGCGACGCAAAGGGCTCTTCGAGCTCGCGGACGGAGGGACGCTCTTCCTCGACGAGATCGGCGACATGAGCCCCTCCGCCCAGGCCAAGGTGCTGCGCGCGCTTCAGAGCGGGGAGGTGACGCGCGTCGGATCCGAGCGGGCGATCGCGGTCGACGTGCGGGTGCTCGCGGCGACCAACAAAGATCTCGAGCGCGAGGTGCAGGAGGGGCGATTCCGCGAGGACCTCTATTTCCGTCTCAACGTGGTGCCGCTTCACAGCCCGCCGTTGCGGGAGCGCCCGAGCGACATCCCCGCCCTCGCGGGCGCCTTCTTGCGGGAGTTCTGCCGAGAGAACGGCATGCGGGACAAGCCCATCGACCCCGAGGTCCTCGAGGCGCTCTCGCGTCGGAGCTGGCCTGGGAACGTCCGCGAGCTGAGGAACGTGGTCGAGCGGATGGCGATCCTCAGCGGCGAGCGCATCACCCTCGCGGACCTACCCGACGAGGGGCGGCTCGGGACCCCCTCGACCCCACCCCCAGCGGCTGGGGGGAACGTGACGCTCCCCGTGGTCACGCCGGGCGAGCGGATGACCTTGAAGGAGTACCGCGACCACGCGGAGCGTCAGTACATCGTGGCGACCTTGGAGGAGACGGGGTGGAACATCAGCCGGGCCGCCCAGAAGCTCGGGGTCGAGCGGACGAACCTGCACAAGAAGATGCGCGGCTACGGGCTCCGGCGGGACGGGCTCGAGGACGACTGAGGCTCGAATCGAGCCGGCGGCGGACCGCGCGATGGGTGCGCAGGCAGATGGCCCTGTCAAGGCGACGCTCTGGCGTCCCTCACGTCGACCCTTGAACGGGCCCCGAGGCGCTGAGATGCTCTCGCGCGGTGGCTCGGCGGTCCGTCTGGGGGCGGCCACGGGCGAGGATGATGGAACAAGTGCCATTTACGATCCCTGGATTGAACCGTTCGACGAAGGTGGACTCCGATCGCCAAGCGCAGCGAGCCCGCGGGTGGGCCCGCACGACCGAGGAGCGCGGCACCGAGGGCCTCGTGGAGCGCCTGAGCTGGGAGGAGATCTGTCGTCTCCCGGCCTGCCGCGGTCGATGGGTCGCCCTGCGGGAGTGCCGGTACGACGAGCAGACCGGGAAGGCCACGGAGGGTGACCTCGTGGACCTGGACGACGACCTCGCGGCGCTCTGCTCGCGTGTCCGAGACCGCTGGCAGAACTGCGCGATCCTCTACGTCACGCCGGTCGCGAACTGACCACGCCGCGCTATGCTGTCGTCATGAGCAGCGGCGACGACAAGGACGACCGGACCCCCAAGGACGAGCTCTTCGAGGCGATCGACCACTTCAAGAGCGCGGCCTCGCTCTTCTTCGAGAAGGCGACGACGTCGAAGCCGGTGCAGAAGGTCAACGAGGCGGTCAAGCGGATCGACCCCGCGTTGGACGACGCCGCGAGCCGCATCGAGCCGGCGGTGGGCGAGGCCTCGAAGAAGGTCGGAGAGGCCGGGCGGCGCATCGAGAAGGCCGCCAAGGACGTCACCGATCGCATCGACCCGGCGCTCGACAAGGCGACGAAGGAGGCCGAGCGGGTCATCCAGAAGCTCGGCGCTCAAGCCGAGCCGCTGGCCCGCCAGCTCGCCGAAGAGCTCGGCCGCCTCTCCCGGCGGCTCGGCGACGCCCTCGACGACCTCGGCACCAAGAAGCCCCCGCGCGACGAGGAGTGACCTCCGGGGCGTGGCGTGCCTCACGCTTCGCGCACGCGCGCGAGGAGTGAGCTCCACGGGCCGTGGCGTGCCTCAGGCTTCGCGCACGCGCGCCGCGACGCCCGAGCGGAGCACCCCGAGCCCCTCGATCGAGACCTCGACCTCGTCGCCCGCCGCGAGCGGGCCGACGCCCTCGGGAGTCCCCGTCAGGACGACGTCCCCTGGCTCGAGAGTCATGATCCGAGAGATGGTCGCGACGAGCTCGAGCGTCGGGAAGACCATCGCGCTCGTGCGGCTCGCCTGGCGCACCGCTCCGTTCACACGCAGCTCGATCGCGAGGTCGTCAGGCTCGAGATCGGTCCGCACGTAGGGACCGAGCGGACAGAAGGTGTCGAACCCCTTCGCGCGGGTGAACTGGACGTCCCGCCGCTGGAGATCCCGAGCGGTCACGTCGTTGGCGATGGTCAGGCCGAGGACGGCGGCGCGGACCTCGGCGAGGTCCCGTGCGTCGCGGAGCCGCGCGCCGAGGACGACCGCGAGCTCCGCCTCGTGTTCGACGCGCTGGCTTTCTGGGGGGAGCTGGATGGTCCCGCCGTGCCCGAGGAGGGCGCTAGGGGGCTTGAGGAAGAGCAGCGGCTCCGAGGGCACGTCGTTCCCGAGCTCCGCCGCGTGGGCCCGATAGTTACGCCCGACGCACACGATCTTCGAGGGCGCCGCGGGCGCGAGGAGCGCGAC
Organism: Myxococcales bacterium; assembly: GCA_019637115.1. GTDB lineage: Bacteria > Myxococcota_A > Polyangia > Polyangiales > Houyiibacteriaceae > JACKEH01. The sequence continues at coordinate 40,931 of JAHBWH010000043.1, forward strand.
GTCCGCGAGCGCGACGCGCGCGCCGGTGGGACGGGGCGAGTCCCACGGCGCCGCATCGATCAGCTCGAGCAGGTCGGACCCATCGAGGTCGCGCGCCCACGTCGGGCCGCCCGGTGTCGAGACGCGGAAGAAGCGCATGCATTCTCCCTATCCCAGGACCGCCGCCGCGTCGACTTCCGAGCGTCACGCGCCGCGCCCCGCGTGCGCTGAGAAGCCTGGCCGTGGAAGCGGACTTGCGCCCGCGTCCCTCGGCGGTTATCTCGCGGCCGTCGGAGCGGCTCGGAGAGTCGCTCTCGCGAGCTCGCTCGCGAGGGAGGAAAGTCCGAGCACCACAGGGCAGGGTGCCAGGTAACGCCTGGTGGGGGTGACCCCGAGGACAGTGCCACAGAGAGCAGACTGCCGAGCCGGCGCCCTCTGGGGCGTCCGCTCGGTGAGGGTGAAAGGGTGAGGTAAGAGCTCACCGGGCCGACGGTAACGCCGGTCGCATGGCAAACCCCACCTGGTGCAAGACGAAATAGGGAAGCGTCGAGGGTTGCCCGCCCGAGCTTCCGGGTAGCGTCGCTCGAGGTTCACGGTGACGTGGATCCCAGAGGAATGACTCTCACCCGCGTCTGGCGACGGCCGCGGGAACAGAACTCGGCTTATGAGCTCTCCGACCGACACGCCCCCTCATGGGGGCGTGTTGCTTTTGGCGGGCACGGGCCGAGTGACGCCGTCTGACATGCCTTCGTGGGGGGGGTTACTTCTTGCGGGCCGGACGCTTCGGCTTGGGCGCGGCCTTCTTGGGTGCGGCCTTCTTGGGCGCGGCCTTCTTGGGTGCGGCCTTCTTGGGTGCGGCCTTCTTGGGCGCGGCCTTCTTGGGCGCGGCCTTCTTGGGCGCGGCCTTCTTGGGCGCGGCCTTCTTGGGCGCGGCCTTCTTGGGCGTGGCCTTCGTCGGCGCGGCCTTCTCGGGTGCGGCCTCCTTCGGGGTCGCGGCCTTCGGGGTCGCGGCCTTCGGGGTCGCGGCCTTCGGGGTCGCGGCCTTCGTCGGCGTGGGCACGACGACGGTCGGCGCCGATGCCTTCCGCTGCTTGGCCGCGCGCTGTCCGGCCTCCGCCTTCTTGGCCTTCTTCGCGGCCTTGGCGTTCGCCGCCTCGGTCGCCTCCGCGCGCTTTCGCGCCGCGCGCTTCTCCTCGCGGCGCGCTTTGCGCTCCGCGCGCTCGCTCGCTCGCTTTTCGGACCGAGATCGCCGCTCTTCGAGCGCAGCCGCCGCCACACCCCCCGAGGAGGTGATGACGTTCGGTCTCGGCCCGACGATCGGGCGTCGCCCGCGGCGCATCCCCGGCGTCGGGAGTAGGCCCTTCTTCGAGGCCTCACGGAGCGCCTTCGCGGCCGACTCGCGGCTCGTGAAGAAGCGCTTCATGCCGTCCAGGTACTGGACTCGCCACGACTTCTTGGACGACTCGCCCTGGCCGATGGGGATGCCCGTCTGGTGGATGGTGACGCGGGTGCCTCCTGCCGCGGGCTCGAGGCTCACCTCGACCTGCGAGTCGGCCGCGTCCACGGGGAAGTCCGCCGTCCGCCACGTCATGACGATCCGTCGCCCGGTGTCGAGGAGGATGTTCGTCGCGTCCGCGTAACCGTCGGCTGACGTCACCCGGCCGCCGACCCATTGGTCGACGGTCGCACGACCGCCCGTAAACGCGGAGTGCCTCCGTTCGTCCATCCACGCGGCGTAGATCGCGTTCGGACTCGCCGGAATCAGGGCGGAAAGCTTCAACTCTTCGGTGGCGGGTTCGGTGGGCGCCATCCTCTCCCCCTCGGCCGTCGCGGAGGCTCGGCTGTCAGGCCGCGTCCTACGCGGCTCATCGGCGTCATCGTGCCACTGGCGTTTGCGTTCTGACCAGAATTCTCGGCAGTACGACACTTGCACACATGCGTGGCGTGCCACCTCGACGACCCCGATGCCCCGTGCTTCCATCCCGCCGTGCGACCCGGCTACGAGGTCTGGATCGATCGCGGCGGGACCTTCACCGACTGCGTCGGGCGAGATCCGGCGACTGGCGAAGTCTCCGTAATCAAAGTTCTTTCCGGCGACGATGCGCCGCTCCGGGGGGTGCGAGCGCTGCTCTCGCTGGAGCCCTCGGAGCGTTCCCCTCCGTGCGACCTCCGGCTCGGCACCACCCTCGCGACCAACGCCCTCCTCGAGCGAAAGGGGGCACGCGTGGGGTTGCTCACCAACGAGGGTTTGGGCGATCTCTTGGCGATCGACGACCAGTCTCGGCCGGCGCTCTTCGACTGGCGCGCCCGTCGGACGCCGCCGCTCACGTCGCTCGTCGCGGAGGTCGCGGGGCGCCTCGACGCGAGCGGCGTCGAGGTGGAACCGCTGGACCTCGACGCGACGTGGCGCGTGCTCGACGAGTGGCGGAGCGCGGGCGTCGAGGCCGTCGTCGTGGCGCTCCTGCACGCGACCGTCGACGCTCGACACGAGCGTGCCCTCGCGGACCAGGCGCGGTCGGTGGGCTTCTTCGTGGTCGCCAGCCACGAGGTCTCCGCGGAGCGCGGTCTGCTCGCGCGCGCGCAGACCGCGCTCGTGGACGCCTACCTCACGCCCGTGCTGCGCGCCTACGTCGACCGGCTCGTCGAAGCGCTCCCGGGGAGTCGGCTCCGCTTCATGACGAGCGCTGGCCAGCTCGTGGACGCGGAGCGTTTCCGCGGACGCGACGCCGTGCTCTCGGGGCCTGCGGGGGGCGCGGTGGCATGCGGCGCGATCGCCCGCCGGCTTGGCCGAGACGTCCTCGGCTTCGACATGGGCGGGACCTCGACCGACGTGTGCCGCTTCGGCGGCGGTCACGAGCGCGAAGACGAGGCGCTGCTGGCAGGCGTCCGTGTCCGCGCGCCGATGATCGCGATCCACACCGTCGCGGCGGGAGGCGGCTCGCTCTGTCGCTTCGACGGACAGCGGCTCCGGGTTGGTCCGGAGTCCGCTGGCGCGTTCCCAGGGCCGCTCTGCTACGGCCACCCGGACGCGAAGGAGCCCGCGCTCACCGACGTGGCCCTCGTGCTCGGGCGCCTGCGGGCAGACCGCTTCCCGTTCCCGCTCGACGAGGCGCGCGCGCGCGCGGGCGTGGCCGCGCTGGCGGACGACGCGGGGATCACGCTCGAGGCGTGCGCGGAGGGGCTCTTCACCATCGCGGTCGACCACATGGCGGCGGCGATCGCGCACATCAGCACGGCGCGCGGCCACGACCCGCGCGCCCACGACCTCGTCGTCTTCGGCGGAGCGGCGGGCCAATACGCGTGCGCCGTCGCGCGGAGGCTAGGGATCCGCCGCCTGGTCGTCCATCCGCTCGCTGGCGTGCTCTCCGCGTACGGCATCGGCGTCGCGCCCGTGGGCTGGGCCTTCGAGGCGCCGCTCCCAGCCGACGCCACCGGCGCCGCGCTCGTGGCGAAGGTCGAGGACCTCCTGAGCGCCGCGCACGGCGGGGGCCGGCCGCGGTGCTGGGTCGGGATGCGCTACGTCGGGTCCGAGGCGTCGCTCGACGTCGAGGTCTCGCCGGGGAGCCTCGACCCCGACGGCTCCGTGACGGCCGCGCTCGCGGCGAGCTTCGCGGACGCGCATCGGGCTCGCTTTGGCTACGATCGCCCAGCGCGCGCGGTCGAGCTCACCCGCCTGCGGATCCTCGTGGACGAAGAGCGCCCACCGGTGGCGCTCCCGAGCGTGCGGGTCGAAGCGCGGCCGCCTGGCCGTGGCGCGCTCCTGTCTCGCGGGCGGACCCTCGAGGTGCCGATCTGGGCGCGCGAGGCGCTGCCCCTCCACGTCGCGATGCCCGGCCCGCTCCTCGTGCTCGAGGCGACGGGCACCTTGGTCGTCGAGCAGGGCTTCGCCCTTCGTCGCGACGCGGACGACCTCTTGGTGGTCTGGGACACATCCGACACGGCCTCGGACACGGCCTCGGATACGGCCTCCGATACGGCCTCGGATACGGCCTCGGATACGGCCTCGGACACGGCCTCGGATACGGCCTCGGATACGGCCTCGGATACGGCCTCCGATACGGCCTCGGATACGGCCTCGGATACGGCCTCGGATACGGCCTCGGATACGGCCTCCGATACGGCCTCGGACCCCGTGCTGCTCGAGGTCTTCGCCAACGCCTTCGGCGCGATCGCGGCGCAGATGGGCGCCGTCCTCCAGCGCACGGCGCTCAGCACGAACATCCGAGATCGCCTCGACTTCAGCTGCGCCGTCTTCGATCCAGCGGGAGGCCTCGTCGCCAACGCGCCACACATCCCCGTCCACCTCGGGGCGATGGGGGCGTGCGTGCGCAGCGTGCTCTCGAGCCAGCCGCTCGCGCCAGGCGACGTCTTCGCCACCAACGACCCCTCCGCGGGCGGCTCGCACCTGCCGGACATCACCGTCGTCGCCCCCGTGCACGACGCCCGCGGGGCGCTCCGAGCGTTCGTGGCAGCGCGAGGGCATCACGCGGACGTCGGCGGGATCACGCCTGGCTCCATGCCAGCCTTCTCGCGGACGCTCGCCGAGGAAGGCGTCGTCTTGCGGAACCTCCGCGTCGTGCACGGTGGACGGCTCGACGAGGACGCCGTCCGCGCCGCGCTGGCGGCCGGCCCTTGGCCGGCCCGGCGCATCGACGAGAACGTCGGGGATCTCATCGCGCAGATCGCCGCCTGTCGGCAAGGCGCGAGCCTCTTCGGGGCGCTCGAGGCACGGCATGGGGCCGCGCGCGTGGGCGCCTATATGCGGCGTCTCCAGGACGCCGCCGCCGCCGCCGTCTCCGAGGCGCTCGCCGTGCTCCCCGCCGGGGCGCATCGATTCGAGGATTCGCTCGACGACGGAACGCGGATCGCGGTCACGCTGCGGGTGCCGCCCACGTGCGCGCCCGGCGAGCTGCGCCTCACGATCGACTTCGCGGGCAGCGCGCCCGCAACGGACACGAACCTGAACGCGCCTCGCTCGGTCACCTCCGCGTGCGTGCTCTACGTCCTCCGCTGCCTCGTCGGACGAGAGCTGCCGCTCAACGAAGGGTGTCTGCGCGCCGTGCGGATCGTGATCCCTCCGGGGAGCTTGCTCGATCCCCCCGAGGGCGCCGCCGTGGCGAGCGGCAACGTCGAGACGAGCCAGCGTGTCGTCGACGTCTTGCTCGGGGCATTCGCCGCCGCGGGGGCGCCCGTCCCCGCCGCGAGCCAGGGCACGATGAACAACCTCACGCTGGGCGATGATCGATTCGGCTACTACGAGACCTTGGGCGGCGGCGCGGGCGCCGGGCCAGACTTCGACGGCGGCAGCGCCGTGCACACCCACATGACGAACTCCCGAATCACGGATCCCGAGACGCTCGAAGCGCGGGTCCCCGTCCGCGTCCGCCGCATGGCGATCCGTCGTGGGAGCGGCGGCGCGGGCGCGCGGCGAGGCGGCGACGGGCTCGTGCGAGAGCTCGAGGTGATCGCACCCCTCGCCGGATCGCTCGTCTCCGAGCGGCGCGCGCGGGGGCCTTGGGGCCTGCTGGGCGGAGAGGACGGCCTCGCCGGCGCGGCGTCGATCCTCCGCGCGGATGGGCGCGCGGAGCCCCTCGAGGGGCGCGCCACCTTCACGCTCGCGCCGGGCGATCGGATCCGCGTCGAGACGCCCGGCGGCGGCGGCCACGGAGGGGAGGGCGCATGACCCGCCGCGTCGGCCTCATCCAGCGCGCGCGGAGCGCCGTCATCCACGGCGTCCTCGGCGTGGCAGACACCCCGCAGCGGATCGCCTGGGGGGTCTTCCTCGGCACCGTGATCGCGTGGACGCCCACGCTGGGCTTCCAGATCGTGCTCTACATCGCGTGCGCCACGCTCTTGCGCGCGAACAAGCTCTCGGGCATCCCGATGCTCTTCATCTCCAATCCCTTCACCGCGGTGCCGCTCTACTGGCTCTGCTGGCGCCTCGGCGCTGCGATCCTGGGCACGGAGGTCGGCGGGGAGGACGCGCTCGCCGAGCGCCTCGAGAGCGCGGAGGCCGAGGTCGGCGAGCACAGCTTCTGGGACGAGGTGTGGACGAGCGAGTTCTGGGTGTCCCTCGGGGAGACGCTGCTGAGCCTCGGCAAGGAGATGTGGCTCGGCTCCGTCATCATCGGGGTGGCGATGGGGCTGCCGATGTACGCGCTCACGCTCTGGGGCGTGCGCGCCTTCCGACGCGCCCGTGGCGTCCCCACCACCTAAAAAGAAGCTCAGCAGATTTCGCAAGCCGCCCTACCGGACGGCGCGCAGCGAGCGAAGCGAGCGTAGGCTCGTGGGAGGGGGCCCCGAGGGGCTTGATGCCCCGTGGGGGAGGGGCTGGCGACAGCCCCTCATAGGAAGCTGAGCACAGCTCCCCGGAAGCTCGTGACCAGGTGCGGCAGATCCATCCCGTCCAGCTGCGTTGCTCCTCAGTCACGGGCCAACAGCCCGTTCCCTCGTCGCGCCTCGTTGGACGGGGGCGCCTCTTTGCACCTGGTCGCGAACTTCCCGTTCGCTGTACTGAGCGCCGTCGAGAGCCGTGGATCACGGGTGATCCGGGGCGCTCGCGGATGATTCCTGTCTCAGTGGGTGACGGTGAAGCGCAGGGTCATCCCCTCGATCGTCGCCTCCTCCTCGAGCGCGCCCTCGGCCTGCTCGAAGGAGGTCGCCAGGATCTCCTTCGCGACGGCGGCGCCATGCGCGAGGAGCGCATCGGCGAGCTCGCCCTCCGCGGCCCACCGCACCGTGACGCGCGCGTCGTAGGGGAGGTCGCGGTCTTTTCGGACCCGCTGCAGCCGCGAGGTGACCTCTCGGACGAAGCCGAGCGCGCGGAGCTCGTCCGTGACCGTCGTGTCGAGCACGACCACGCGGCCGGCCTCGCTCGCGGCGGCGAAGCCTTCCTTCGCCGTGAGCCGGACCTCGACCTCCTCGGGCCCGAGCGCGATCTCGCCGCTCGGCAAGCGCAGGCGGATCGCGCCCTCGCGCGCCATCTCGGCGTGCAGCGCGGATCCGTCGGCGCTCGCGAGCGCCTTCTTGCACGCGGGCATGTCCTTGCCGAGCCGCGGCCCGAGCTTCGGGAAGCTCGGCACGAGCTGGAAGTCGACGTAGCGCTCGGGCTCGCTCGTGAACGCGAGCTCGAGCACGTTGAGCTCCTCGCGGATCGCGTCCGCGAAGCGCTCGACCATCGCGCGCTCTTCGTCGCTGGCGACGACCACGACGGCCTCGCCGAGCGGCTGACGGACCTTCAGCTTCTTCTCGTTGCGCACGCGGCTGCCCGCCGTCACGAGCTGGCGCGCGAGCGTCACGGCGTCGCGGAGCGCCTCGTCGACCCGCGCGTCGTCCGGGGACGGGAACGCCGCGAGGTGCACTGAGGGCAGCTCGGGATCGAAGCGACGCACGAGGTTCTGGTAGAGCGCCTCGGACGCGAAGGGCACGAAGGGCGCGACGAGCTTCGTGAGGTCGACGAGCACCTCGTAGAGGGTGGCGAACGCGGCCCTCTTGTCGGTCGAGTCCCCCTCTGCCCAGAAGCGCGCGCGGCTGCGGCGCACGTACCAGTTCGAGAGCGAGTCGACGAAGGCGGTGATGTGCTTGACCGCCTGGTGCGCGGTGTAGTCGTCGAGCTCGGCGCGCACGCGCCGGACGGTGTAGTCGAGCTCGGCGAGCACCCAGCGGTCGAGGTCGCTCCGCTCCGAGAGGGCGGGGCGGGGCGCCTGCGGGCTCCACTCGTCGATGTTCGCGTAGGTCGTGAAGAACGAGTAGACGTTCCAGACCTTCAGCAAGAACTCGCGCGCCGCGTCGCGCACGGTGCGGTCGAAGAAGCGCGTGTTCTGGCCGGGGACCGTGTTCGCGTAGAGCGCCCAGCGGACCGCGTCCCCGCCGACCTGATCCATGAGCACGAGCGGGTCCGTGTAGTTCTTGAGGCTCTTGGAGTATTTGCGGCCCTGCTCGTCGGTGAGCAGGCCGAGCACCACGCAGTTGCGGAAGGGGTGGGGGGCCTCGGCGTCTCGGAAAAGCAGCGTGCTGATCGTCATCAGCGAGTAGAACCAGCCGCGCGTCTGGTCGACCGCCTCGGTGATGAAGTCGGCCGGGAAGGTCTGCTCGAAGCGCTCGCGGTTGTCGTGCGGGTAGCCCCATTGCGCGAAGGGCATGCAGCCGGAGTCGAACCAGCAGTCGATGACCTCGGGCACGCGGCGGTAGACGCCCTCTTCGCCGGGCTTGGTCCACGTGACCTCGTCGATCCACGGCTTGTGGACCATGAGATCGTCGCTGAGCGTGGGGTCGGCCGCCTTCGCGGCCGCGAAGTGATCGAAGGCGCTCGGGTTGCGCGCGAGGATCGCGGCGACGCTGTCGACCGCCTCCATCGCGCCCGTGACGTCGTTGATCCAGATGGGCAGCGGCGTGCCCCAGAAGCGCTCGCGCGAGATGGCCCAGTCGACGTTGCCCTCGAGGAACTGGCCGAAGCGGCCGTCCTTGATGTGGGCGGGCTCCCAGTGAACGGTCTGGTTGTTCGCCTTCACGCGGTCGATCTCGCGGGTCGTGCGGATGAACCAGCTCGTGCGCGCGTATTGGATGAGCGGGTCGTCCATGCGCCGCCAGGAGAACGGGTACTCGTGGCGGTAGACCTCCTCCTTGAAGAGGACGCCCCGCGCGCGGAGGTTGCGGATGATGTCGCGGTCGGCGTCCTTGCAGAAGCGGCCGGCGAAGTCCGTGACCTCGGGGGGGAAGGTGCCGTCGGGCTGCACGAGCTGCAGGAAGCCGAGGCCCTCGGCCTTGCAGGCGCGGAAGTCGTCCTCACCGAAGGCGGGCGCGAGGTGGACCATGCCGGTCCCGCTCGAGAGCTCGACGAAGTCGGCCGCGATCACGCGGTGCGCGGGGCCGCCCGTCGGCGCGGCGTAGTCGAAGGGCGGCGTGTACTCGGCGCCGACCCAGCCCGTGCCGGGCTTCGTCTCCACGACCTCGTGGGCCGCATCGCCGAGGACCTTCGAGACGAGGGCCTCGGCGAGCACGACGCGCGTGCCGTCCTCGAGCGCGACGGTCGCGTATGCGGCGTCGGCCTTCACCGCGAGCGCGACGTTCGAGGGGAGCGTCCAAGGGGTCGTCGTCCACGCGAGGAAGCTCGTGCCCTCGAGGCCGCGGATGGGGAAGCGGACCATCACCGAGGGGTCGTCGACTTCCTTGTAGCCTTGGCCGACCTCGCCCGACGAGAGCGCCGTGCCGCCCTGCGCCCACCACCAGAGGACCTTGTAGTCCTGGTAGAGGAGCCCCTCCTCGAAGAGGCGCGCGAGCGCCCACCAGACGCTCTCGACGTAGCGTTTGTGGAAGGTGACGTAGGCGTCGTCGAGGTCGACCCAGAAGCCGATGCGGCGGGTCATCCGGCGCCACTCGCCGATGTACCGGAAGACCGAGTCGATGCACTTCTTGCTGAAGGCCTCGACGCCGTACTCGGCGATGGCGCTCCGGCCGCTGATGCCGAGCTCCTTCTCGACCTCGACCTCGACGGGCAGCCCGTGCGTGTCCCACCCGGCGCGCCGCGGGACCTGGTAGCCGCACATGCTCCGGTAGCGGAGGAAGACGTCCTTCATGACCCGCGTGAGCACGTGCCCGGCGTGCGGCATCCCGTTGGCGGTCGGGGGGCCCTCGTAGAAGACGAAGGGCGGACCTTCGCGCTCGGTCACGCGCTCGAAGACACGCTCGCGCTCCCAGAGCTCGAGCATCGCCTGGTCGAGCTCGGGGAAGGCCACCTGCGGAGAGACGGGGTCGAACATCGCGGGCGGTGTACCACGCGCGAGGCTGGGCGTCGGATCGAAGTCGCCCAGCCGTGCCCTCGTCGACCGTGCCCTCGTCGATCGTGCCCTTGCCCTTGCCCTTGCCCTTGGACAACGGATTGATCACATCTCCACGTGGCTCACGGCGGGGGAGGACACGCCCC